>NZ_JBHVOC010000010.1:0-261764 GCF_044142145.1 Streptomyces sp. BK79 | reverse complement strand
GCGGCCACCGCGGCGTCGTGCCCCATCGGTCCGTTCTCCAGGCGGAGCTCCAGCAGATGCTTGTAGGCCTGACCGACGGCGGGCCCGGGACGGATACCGAGGATTTCCATGATCTGGTTGCCGTCGAGGTCCGGGCGGATCGAGTCCAGCTCCTCCTGCTCCTGCAGCTTCGCGATCCGCTCCTCCAGCCCGTCGTACGCACGGGAGAGCGCAGCGGCCTTGCGCTTGTTGCGCGTGGTGCAGTCGGAGCGGGTCAGCTTGTGGAGACGGTCGAGCAGGGGGCCGGCGTCCCGGACGTACCGGCGGACCGCCGAGTCCGTCCACTCGCCCGTCCCGTACCCGTGGAAGCGCAGGTGCAGCTCGACCAGGCGCGAGACGTCCTTCACCAGGTCGTTGGAGTACTTGAGCGCGGTCATGCGCTTCTTCGTCATCTTGGCCCCCACCACCTCGTGGTGATGGAACGAGACCCGGCCGTCCTTCTCGAAGCGGCGTGTACGCGGCTTGCCGATGTCATGCAGCAGAGCGGCCAGGCGGAGGGTCAGATCGGGCCCTTCGCTCTCCAAGGCCATCGCCTGTTCCAGGACGATGAGCGTGTGGTCGTAGACGTCCTTGTGCCGGTGGTGCTCGTCCCGCTCCAGCCGCAGTGCCGGCAGCTCGGGCAGGACCCGGTCGGCGAGACCGGTGTCCACCAGCAGGGTCAGGCCCTTGCGCGGGTGCGCGGAGAGGACCAGTTTGTTCACCTCGTCCCGGACCCGCTCGGCCGAGACGATGTCGATACGCCCGGCCATGTCCTTCATGGCGGCGACCACCTCGGGCGCCACCTCGAAATCGAGCTGTGCGGCGAAACGCGCGGCCCGCATCATCCGCAGCGGGTCGTCCGAGAAGGACTCCTCCGGAGTGCCCGGGGTGCGCAGCACGCGCGCCGCGAGGTCGTCGAGTCCTCCGTGCGGGTCGATGAACACCTTCTCCGGCAGCGCCACGGCCATCGCGTTCACCGTGAAGTCGCGCCGGACGAGATCGTCCTCGATGGAGTCGCCGTACGACACCTCAGGCTTGCGGGAGGTGCGGTCGTACGCCTCCGACCGGTAGGTGGTCACCTCGATCTGGAAGCCGTCCTTCTGCGCCCCGACCGTACCGAAGGCGATCCCGACCTCCCAGACGGCGTCCGCCCACGGCCGCACGATCTTCAGCACGTCCTGCGGGCGGGCGTCGGTCGTGAAATCCAGGTCATTGCCGAGCCGCCCGAGCAACGCGTCCCGGACCGAGCCGCCGACCAGGGCAAGAGAGAACCCGGCCTCCTGGAATCGGCGGGCGAGGTCGTCGGCGACAGGGGCGACCCGCAGCGGTTCACTCACCACGCGGTGCTGCTCCTGGCTCACGGCACTGAGGCTGGCTTCATTGGCGTTCGGCACAACAGAACAGGGTACGTGGCCCGGACCAAGACCCGCGCCCCCATTGATCCCGTACCGAACCCCCCTACTCTCGCCCCGCTCCCTCTATAGGCGCACATACGGCACAGCCACGCTCCACGGCGGATCTTGTGGCGTACGCCGCGGCACTTCCCCTCGGCGCGCATCGTTACCATGCGTGGACGCACATTCCGACGACCACTGACGACGACGAGGGACGGGCGAGCGCGTGGCCGAGGCGGCAGACTTCCAGGGGACCAGTCCCTCACCTGCCCGCCGGTGGCTACGGCGCAGCACGGCACTGCTGGCCGGGGCGCCGCTGCTGGCGGGCCTGGTCCAGCTCCCCGCCGCCGGCCCGGCGCACGCCGACGAGCCGTCCTCCCCCAAGGCCGCCGGTGACTCCGGCTCGGTGACCGTCGCCGTCGACTCGCTCACCCCCTCCGCGCCCACGGACGGGGACACCGTGACCGTCTCGGGCACCGTGACCAACAAGGGCGAGCAGACCGTCACCGACGCCCACGTGGGCCTGCGCGTGGGCCCCGAGGTCCACACCCGGTCGTCCGTCGACAGGATCGCCAAGGACGGTGACGATCTCCAAGGGACCATCGCTCCGGAGATCGACGACAAGTACACCGACAAGTTCGCCAAGCTCGCCCCCGGTGTCGCCGAGCACTTCAACATCTCCGTACCCGTCGACGACCTCCCCCTCGGTGAGGACGGCGTCTACGAGTTCGCCGTCTCGCTGTCCGGGGAGACCTCCGCCCAGCCGTGGGAGCAGATCCTCGGCATCCAGCGGACCTTCCTCCCCTGGCAGCCCGACGCCGCCGGCACCAAGACGAGGACAACGGCTCTGTGGCCGCTCGTCTCCACCACGCACATGGCCGCCGAGACGGGACCGAACGAGGAACAGACGCCGGTCTTCCTCAACGACGACCTGGCCAAGGAGATCTCCCCGGGGGGCCGGCTGAACCAGATGGTGACGCTGGGCAAGGATCTCGACGTCACCTGGGTGGTCGACCCCGACCTGCTGGCCTCCGTCGACGCGATGACAGGCAGCTACCGCGTCCGGGACGGTGACAAGACGGTCGCGGGCACCCACCAGGCGGTCGCCAAGCAGTGGCTCGCCGACCTTCAGGACGCGGTCGCCGACGAGGAAGTCGTCGCCCTGCCCTTCGCCGACCCGGACCTCGCGTCCCTGGCGCACAACGGCACCGACGTCACCGGCTCGCTCAACCAGCTCAAGAGCGCCACGGACGTCATCGACTACACGGTCCCGCCGATCCTCCACGTGAAACCGAACACCGACTTCGCCTGGCCCGTGGACGGCGCCGTCGACCGCTCGATCGTCAAGGTCGCCACCTCCGCGGGCGCCGACAAGGTGATCGTCCGCAGCGACAGCCTCGAGGAGGGCGACGGCCTCTCCTACACGCCCTCCGCGGCCCGGCCGATCGGCGGCGGCACGACAGCCGTCGTCTCGGACGCGAGGCTGTCCACGGCGTTCGAGGGCGATCTGACGAAGGCGTCCGCGTCCACGCTCGCGGTGCAGCGGTTCCTCGCCCAGAGCCTCGCCCTGGGCCTCCAGACCGGCAAGCAACGCAGCATCGTCATCGCCCCCCAGCGGATGCCCACGGGCAGCCAGGCACGGGCGATGGCCGAGGCTCTGCGGACACTGCAGGACGGCACCTGGTCCGAGCCCCAGAAGCTGGCCGCGGCCTCCGCCGCCAAGCCGGACCCGGACGCCACCACGAGGGTGCCGGGAACCTCCTCCTACCCCTCGGCGCTGCGCAAGAAGGAACTGCCGCGGTCGGCGTTCGTGCAGACCGCGCGGACCCAGGACACGCTCGACAACTTCAAGGTCGTCCTGTCGGACCCGTCCCGGGTCGTGACGCCCTTCGGGCGCGCTCTCAACCGGGAGATGTCCGCGTCCTGGCGCGGGCGTGCCGCCGAGGCCCAGTCGTTCCGCGCCGGCGTGAAGAAGTACCTCGACGGACTGACCGGCCGGGTCAGACTGATCGACAAGTCCGAGACGAAGCTCTCCGGCCGCAGCGCCACGATCCCCGTGACGGTGCAGAACAACCTCGTGCAGGACGTCGGCCCCCTGGTCCTGCGGCTCACCTCGACCAACCCGACGCGCCTGGAGATCGACGGCGCCGACTACGAGGAACAGCCGATCTCGGTCTCCGGCGGCCACAGTCAGTCGGTGAAGTTCACCACGTCGGCCAACGCCAACGGCCGGGCCACGGTGATCGCCCAGCTGTACACGATGGACGGACGCAAGTACGGCGAGCCCGTCACCTTCGACGTGAAGGTCACCGAGATCACGGCCACCGTGATGCTCGTCATCGGCGGCGGCGTCCTGCTGCTCGTCCTCGCCGGCTTCCGGATGTACACGCAGCGCAAGCGGGCCGCCGCCCGCGACGCCGCCAAGGCCGAGTCCGGTGACGCGGACGGGCCCGATGACACCGAGGCCGACCCGGACGACCCGGAAGGCACCGACGAACACCTCGACGAGGAGTCCGACGCCCGCCCTGGGGCAGGCGAGGCCGAGCAGCCGAGTGACCCGACCCCGGACACCGCAGCGGAAAGCGCCGACCCGTCCGGCACGGGTGAGAGAGTGGACCGTTGAGGATGTCGTGGCCGTGGGCCCGGGACGATGAGGTGGGGTAACCATGAACGCGCCGTACGACGGTGACCGCGGTCAGACCGTGGACGGCTCGGGTCACCCCGAGGGTCCGCCGCCCGGCCCCGGCCAGACACCGCCGCAGCCACCCGCGGACATGTACCTCCAGGACGCCTACGACCAGGATCCCTACCGGGCGCAGGACCTCTCCGCCCAGGACCCGGTCTCCGAGGCGCTCTACGACCGCGCCGCGCACCCTCCGCCGCCGCCGGGCACGTACCCGCCGCAACAGCAGCTGTACTCCCAGCCCGCCCAGTCTCCCTACGCCCCCGACCCCCGCGTCTGGGCCCAGACGCCGGCCCCCGAGCCGGACGGGGCGACGCAGTACCTGCCGTACGGCGACGACCCGCGCACCACCCAGTACGTCGGCGTCGACGACCTGGTCACGCAGGCCGGGGAGCAGCGGCACGAGCCGGACGCCTTCGCCCACCTGTTCCGCGACCAGCAGCAGGGCGGCGGCCACCCCTCCTACGACGACCACGCGTCCGTGCCCGCCCCCGCCCCCGCACCGGGGCAGTACGGCGGGCCCCCCGGAGCGGGGCAGTACGGCGGCACCCCGGCGCCGGGCCAGTACGGCGGCCACCAGGGGCCCGACCCGTACGGAAACGCTCCGGCACCCGGCCAGTACGAGACTCCGGCACCGGCGCAGTACGCGGCGCCCGCGCCGGGCCAGTTCGCGGCGGCACCCACGCCGGAAGCGGCCGAGGCCACTCTCCAGGCGCCCGAGCCCGCCCCCGCGGCGCCGGCCGCCGCGCCCAGGAAGGGCGGGCGTGCGGGTGGCCTGCTGAAGTCCAGCGCGGTCATGGCGGCCGGCACGATGGTGTCGCGGCTCACCGGATTCATCCGGTCCGCGATGATCGTCTCAGCCCTGGGCCTCGCGCTGCTCGGCGAGTCGTTCCAGATCGCCTACCAGCTGCCGACGATGATCTACATCCTCACCGTCGGCGGCGGTCTCAACTCGGTCTTCGTCCCCCAGCTCGTCCGTGCCATGAAGGACGACGACGACGGCGGCGAGGCGTACGCCAACCGGCTCCTGACCCTCGTCATGGTGGCCCTGGGCGTCCTCACCGCGCTCGCCATGCTCGCGGCCCCCCTGCTGGTGCGGGCGCTGTCCAACCCCGTCGCCACGAACCCCGCCGCCAACGAGGCGGCCGTCACCTTCACCCGGTACTTCCTGCCCTCCATCTTCTTCATGGGCGTCCACGTGGTGATGGGGCAGATCCTCAACGCCCGCGGCCGCTTCGGCGCGATGATGTGGACCCCGGTCCTCAACAACATCGTCATCATCGTCACGCTCGGCACCTTCATCTGGGTCTACGGCACCGCCGCCGACTCCGGAATGACGGTGGACAACATCCCGCCGGAGGGCGAGCGACTGCTCGGCGTCGGCGTTCTCCTCGGCCTCGTGGTCCAGGCCCTGGCGATGGTCCCCTACCTCCGCGAGACCGGGTTCAAGCTGCGGCTGCGGTTCGACTGGCGGGGTCACGGCCTGGGCAAGGCCGCGATGCTCGCCAAGTGGACGATCCTCTTCGTCCTCGCCAACCAGGCGGGCGCGCTCGTCGTCACCCAGCTGGCCACGGCGTCGGTCACCGACACCAACATCCCCGGCACGGGCTTCAGCGCATACGCCAACGCCCAGCTGATCTGGGGCCTGCCGCAGGCCATCATCACCGTCTCCCTGATGGCCGCCCTCCTGCCGCGCATCTCCCGCTCGGCGTCCGAGGACGACGCGGGCGCGGTCCGCGACGACATCTCCCAAGGTCTGCGCACGACGGCCGTCGCCATCGTCCCGGTCTCCTTCGGCTTCGTCGCCCTCGGCATCCCGATGTGCACCCTGATCTTCGGGTCCTCGGGCACGGGCGCGGCCACCAACATGGGCTACATGTTGATGGCCTTCGGCCTCGGCCTCATCCCCTACTCGGTGCAGTACGTCGTCCTGCGCGCGTTCTACGCCTACGAGGACACCCGGACGCCCTTCTACAACACCGTCATCGTGGCCGTCGTCAACGCGACGGCGTCGGGAATGTGTTACGTCCTGCTGCCCGCGCGCTGGGCCGTCGTCGGCATGGCCGCCTCCTACGGCCTGGCCTACGTCATCGGCGTCGGTGTCGCCTGGCGCAGGCTGCGAAAGCGGCTCGGCGGAGACCTGGACGGCGCCCGCGTGCTGCGGACGTACGCCCGCCTGTGCATCGCGTCCGTGCCCGCCGCCCTGCTCAGCGGTGCGGCCTGCTACGCGATCAGCAGGGAGCTCGGCCAGGGCGTCCTGGGATCGTTCGCCGCACTGCTGGCCGGCGGGCTGCTCCTGTTCGGCGTCTTCTTCGTCGCCGCCCGCCGCATGCGCATCGAGGAAGTCAACTCGCTGGTCGGCATGGTGCGCGGACGCCTGGGACGCTGAGACCCGGGGTAGGCGCACAACCATCGTCCGCCGCCGTGTGTCGTGCATAGCGGCGGACTGTGGGCACAATTGGGTTCGGCGTCGGACTGCGCGCATCGGGAGCCGGCCGGCGCGCAACGAATGGGGAGGCAGGAACGACGGTGGCGGAACGGAGCACAGCTGCCGTCGACGTGGCAGACAACAGCGGTGACGAGCCGCTGACCGCACAGGCGGACCAGTCCACGGCCGACGGGGTGGCCAACAACCGGGAGCGGGACACGGACAGCGACGAGGTACAGGGGAACCCCACGAGCGAGGGCTCCGGCAAGAACTCGCCCCCCGAACTGCACAGCGGACACAAACTCGCCAGACGCTACCGCCTCGAGGAATGCGTCACCCGTCTGGACGGCTTCAGCAGTTGGCGGGCCGTCGACGAGAAGCTCCGCCGCGCCGTCGGCGTCCACATCCTCCCGGCGGACCACCCGCGCGCCCGCTCCGTACTGGCCGCGGCACGCTCCTCCGCCCTGCTCGGCGACCCCCGCTTCGTCCAGGTCCTCGACGCCGTCGAGGACAACGACCTCGTCTACGTCGTGCACGAGTGGCTTCCCGACGCCACCGAGCTGACCGCGCTCCTCGCCTCCGGGCCACTGGAGGCGTACGACGCCTACCAGATGGTCAGTCAGGTCTCCTCCGCCATGGCGGCCGCCCACCGCGAGGGCCTCGCCCACCTGCGCCTCAGCCCCACCGCCGTACTGCGGACCTCGACGGGCCAGTGGCGGATCCGGGGACTCGCCGTCAACGCCGCGCTGCGCGGCATCAGTTCCGACACTCCCCAGCGCACCGACACCGAGGCCATCGGCGCCCTGCTGTACGCCACCCTCACCCAGCGCTGGCCCTACGAGAGCGACGCCCACGGCCTGGCCGGTCTGCCCAAGGACATCGGACTGATCCCGCCGGACCAGGTGCGCGCGGGCGTCCACCGCGGCCTGTCCGAGCTCGCCATGCGGGCGCTCGCCAACGACGGCGCCACCGCCTCCCGCCACGAGTCCCCGTGCACCACGCCGGAGGAACTGGTGAAGGCGATCAGCGAGATGCCTCGCATCCGCCCGCCGGAGCCGACGTACACCGCCCCGCCCACGTACCAGCGCACGGCCTATCAGCAGGGTGCCTACGGCCGTCCGGCACCGCATCTCGGTGTGACCCAGCCGGTGCCCTCGCCTCCGCCCCCTCTGCAGAGCCGTACCGGCAGGGCACTGAAGTGGAGCGTCTCCGCCCTGCTCATCGCCGCGCTCGGTCTCGGCAGCTGGCAGCTCGCGGACGCGCTCATGGAGCGGGGCGGCAAAGCCGACGACCAGAACCAGACGCAGACGGTGGATGGGGACAACGACAAGGGTCAGAAGAAGCCGGTGAGCCGGCCGATCTCGATCGCGGGCGGGCACGACTTCGATCCGTTCGCCCCCGACGGTTCCGAATACCCAGAGGACGTCAGCAAGGCCTACGACGGCGACCCCGCCACCTTCTGGCAGACGAGCCACTACGCGAGTGCCGACTTCGGACGGTTGAAGCAGGGCGTGGGCATCGTGATCGACCTGGGCAAGGTGCAGCAGGTCGGCAAGGTGGCGGTGTCGTTCGTTGGCGACACGTCGGTGGAGCTCCGCGCCGGAGGCGACACAGAGTCGGAACCGCAGTCCTTCAACGGCTACACGAAGGTGACCAAAGGCTCCGGCACGACCGTGGAACTCCAGCCGGACGAGACACTCAAGTCCCGCTACCTGCTGGTCTGGCTGACCGAGCTGCCACTGACGGACGGGCAGTTCCGAGGCCGCGTCACCGATATCAAGGTGGCCAGCTGAGGTCGTCTGCCGACAGGGGAGAAGGTCCGATGGCGGAAGGCGCCGAGTACGCCGGGGTGAGCGATCAGGACCTGCTCGCCCGCCATGTCGAAGGCGACCCCGAGGCCTTCGGTGAGCTCGTCCGGCGGCACCGTGACCGTCTCTGGGCGGTGGCCCTGCGGACTCTGGGAGACCGCGAGGAGGCCGCTGACGCCGTCCAGGACGCCTTGGTCTCCGCCTACAGGGCCGCCCACACCTTCCGCGGGCAGGCCGCCGTCACCACCTGGCTGCACCGGATCACGGTGAACGCCTGCCTGGACCGCGCCCGCAAGGCCGCTTCCCGGAAGACCGCCCCCGTCGATGACACCGAGCGCCTGGAGCAGCTCCTGGAGCCGCACGAGTCGGCCGCGGCACCCGCCGAGCGCAACGACCTGCACCGTCAGCTCCTGGAAGCCCTGGGCACCCTGCCGGCCGATCAGCGGGCGGCCCTCGTCCTGGTGGACATGCAGGGCTATCCCGTCGCCGAGGCGGCCCGCATCCTCGACGTGGCGACCGGCACGATCAAGAGCCGGTGCGCCCGTGGCCGGGCGAAGCTCCTGCCGCTGCTCACCCACCTGCGTCCGGACGGCGGCGAGACCAGGAAGATGACCGCGGAACGGAACCGGACGCAGGAGGCATCCGTCCCACCCGCAGCGGGACCCGGCCGTGCGGGCTCCCCGGACACGGACCAGAGTGACGCGGCAGCAGTGAAGGGCGGAGGTGGACGAGCGTGACGTCGTCGACGACAGACATGGCCGGGCACCCGGACGTCGCGGAGATCTCCGACCTCGCGGAGGGCCTCCTCCCGCCCTCCCGGACCACGGAGCTACGACTGCATCTGGAGTCCTGCGAGCTCTGCGAGGACGTCTACGCCTCACTGAAGGAGATCCAGGGGCTGCTCGGAACGCTCCCAGGGCCGTCACGGATGCCCGACGACATCGCCGGCCGTATCGACGCCGCCCTTGCGGCCGAGGCACTGCTGAGCGCCTCGGCACCCGGCCTCCCGGAGAGTGCGGCTTCCGCTCCGTCGCCCGGGCACGGCGACCGTGGTGACGACAGCACCCGTGTTTCACGTGAAACATCGGCGACAGGAAGCCGTCCCGCCGGGCACGCCCGTCCCTCCGCCACCGGTCCCGGTCGTAAGCAACGCCGGAGCGGCGGACGGCGCAGGATCGCCCTTCTCGGGGCGGTCGCCGCCGCTGCCGCCA
This sequence comes from Streptomyces sp. BK79, assembly GCF_044142145.1. NCBI lineage: Bacteria > Bacillati > Actinomycetota > Actinomycetes > Kitasatosporales > Streptomycetaceae > Streptomyces > Streptomyces sp. BK79. The sequence goes on along the minus strand of NZ_JBHVOC010000010.1, from coordinate 252,222 downwards.
TCGGGCTCGGTTCCGTGATCGTCTCCTCGGTGACCGGGGAGGACCCGTCCGACAGCACCGCCCTCGCGGACACCTTCTCCGAGGGAAAGCTGAAGGCAGAGGTCACCGGCCTGATCGCGGACGAGCCGGACTCCCAGAGCGGGCCGCGCACGCCGCGCAGCTTCGGAATGGAATCCGAGACCGGCACCGAGAACCGCGTGTTCAAGCAACCGGCGGTCCCCGAGTGCGTGCAGAAGGGCATCGGCCGCGACGACCCGGCGCTCGCCACCAAGGAAGGCGTCTACAAGGGGAAGGAAGCCCTTCTCGTGGTGCTGCCCGACGCCGCCAACGACAGCAGGGTGACCGCCTACATCGTTGAGTCCAGCTGTGTGGATCAGCCTGCCGTCAGCAAGGCCGAGGTCATGCTCACCCACTCGTACGCGCGTTCTTGAACGTCTGACGAGCCCCGGCAGCGGGTTCCTGCCTCCATGCCCAGGCCCTCGGCTCCGTGTGCCCGGACACAGCGGGAATGCGCGCCCCGTAGGATCCGTTGGGTGGGGTGAGAGTTCCGAGAGAAGCTCCGCCCGGCCCTGAAGACGCAGTCCAGAGACGAGGAATGAAGCCGTGAGCGACGTCCGAAACGTGATCATCATCGGCTCCGGGCCCGCCGGCTACACGGCGGCGCTCTACACCGCGCGCGCGTCGCTGAAGCCGCTGGTGTTCGAGGGCGCCGTCACCGCGGGCGGGGCACTGATGAACACCACCGAGGTGGAGAACTTCCCGGGCTTCCAGGACGGCATCATGGGCCCCGAGCTCATGGACAACATGCGCGCCCAGGCGGAGCGCTTCGGCGCCGAGCTGATCCCGGACGATGTCGTCGCCGTCGACCTGACCGGTGAGATCAAGACCGTCACCGACACCGCCGGCACGGTGCACCGGGCCAAGGCCGTCATCGTCACCACCGGCTCCCAGCACCGCAAGCTGGGCCTGCCGAACGAGGACGCGCTGTCCGGCCGGGGCGTCTCCTGGTGCGCGACCTGTGACGGGTTCTTCTTCAAGGACCAGGACATCGCCGTGATCGGCGGCGGTGACACCGCGATGGAGGAGGCCACGTTCCTCTCCCGCTTCGCGAAGTCCGTGACGATCGTCCACCGCCGTGACACGCTGCGCGCCTCCAAGGCGATGCAGGAGCGCGCGTTCGCCGACCCCAAGATCTCTTTCGTCTGGGACAGCGAGGTCGCCGAGGTCCAGGGTGACCAGAAGCTGTCGGGTCTGAAGCTGCGCAACGTCAAGACGGGCGAGCTCTCGGATCTGGCAGTGACCGGCCTGTTCATCGCGATCGGTCACGACCCGCGCACCGAGCTCTTCAAGGGCCAGCTCGAGCTGGACCCGGAGGGCTACCTGAAGGTGGAAGCCCCCTCGACCCGCACCAACCTCACTGGTGTCTTCGGTGCCGGTGACGTGGTCGACCACACCTACCGCCAGGCGATCACCGCCGCCGGTACCGGTTGCTCCGCAGCCCTCGACGCGGAGCGCTACCTCGCCGCGCTCACGGACGAGGACAAGGCCGAGCCCGAGAAGACGGCCGTCTGAACCCCTACCCCACCCCACGCACCAACCAGTTAAGGAGCCCGCCGTGGCCGGCACCCTGAAGCAAGTGACCGACGACTCCTTCGAGCAGGATGTCCTCAAGAGCGACAAGCCCGTCCTGGTGGACTTCTGGGCCGCCTGGTGCGGTCCGTGCCGCCAGATCGCCCCGTCCCTCGAGGCCATCGCCGCCGAGTACGGCGACAAGATCGAGATCGTCAAGCTCAACATCGACGAGAACCCGGGTACGGCCGCCAAGTACGGCGTCATGTCCATCCCGACCCTGAACGTCTACCAGGGTGGCGAGGTCGCCAAGACCATCGTCGGCGCCAAGCCCAAGGCCGCGATCGTTCGCGACCTCGAGGACTTCATCGCCGACTGACGTTTCACGTGAAACACGAAGGGGCCGACCCCGGCGGGTCGGCCCCTTCGCCGTGCCTCGGTGTCCTGCGCCGCCGTCGCCCTACAGCGGACGCAGCGCAGGCTCCTTCTGCACGGCTCCCAACAGGCGGTCCAAGGCCATCTCGACGTCTTCCTTCCAGGACAGCGTGGACCGAAGATCCAACCGAAGCCGCGGATGACTGGGATGGGGGCGTACCGTCTTGAAGCCCACGGCCAGTAGATGATCGGCCGGCAGGACGCAGGCGGGCTCCTTCCAGCGGGCATCCCCGAACGCCTCGATCGCCTTGAAGCCCCGGCGCAACAGATCCTTGGCGACCGTCTGGACCATCACCCGCCCCAGCCCCTGACCCTGGTAGTCCGGCAGGACGAACGCCGTCATCAGCTGGACCGCGTCGGGCGAGACAGGACTCGTGGGAAACACCGCCGAGCGGGGGATGTAGGCGGGAGGCGCGTACAGGACGAAGCCCACCGGAACATCGTCGACGTAGACCACCCGGCCGCACGATCCCCAGTCCAGCAGGACGGCGGAGATCCAGGACTCCTTCTCCAGCGCCGCCGTGCCCGCCCTTACCGCGGCTTCACCGCTGACGGGGTCCAGCTCCCAGAAGACGCACGTGCGACAGCGCTGGGGAAGGTCCTGAAGGTTGTCCAGCGTGAGCGGTACGAGCCGGCGCCCCATGAAGGCTGTTCCTCGCTTCCTTCGCCCGCCGCGTCGCGGGCGGCTGTCAGAGCGCTCCGTTCCCTGAGCAGGCTGCCGATGAACCCACCGACCGCGCCCAGCCCCAAGCCCGCGCTCACCAGGCCGGTACGGCTCATGGTCCGCATGGCCCCTGCCTTCCTCTCAGAAGTACTGCCAGGTGACTGCGCCATCCCGATCGCATCGTATCCACGATGGAGTGCCCCCGACACCGACGGAAAGCAAAGGGCGGGCCGTGTCCCGGTACTCACCGGACACGACCCGCCCCGTCGGCCGGCGGAGCACCGGTCAGTGCTCCGCCGACCCGAGCATCAGGAGTCGAGCTCGTCCTCTTCACTGTCCAGGAGGCCCTTCTGCAGCACGGGCCCCTCACCGGGAGCGAGGCTCCCGAGGATCCGCTCCAGGTCCTCCATGGAGGCGAACTCCACGGTGATCTTGCCCTTCTTCTGCCCCAGGTCGACCTTCACCCGCGTCTCGAAACGGTCCGAGAGCCGCGTCGCCAGGTCCGACAGCGCCGGGGAGACCAGTGAGCCGGCCCGGGGGCCCTTGGCCCGCTGCGGCTTCTGGGGCCGGGAACCCATGAGCGTCACGATCTCCTCGACCGCCCGTACCGAGAGCCCTTCGGCCACGATCCGGTGGGCCAGCCGCTCCTGCTCCTCCGAGTCCTCGACAGAGAGCAGCGCCCGTGCATGGCCGGCGGAGAGCACTCCGGCGGCCACCCGGTTCTGGACCTTCGGGGAGAGCTTCAGAAGACGCAGCGTGTTGGAGACCTGGGGACGGGAACGCCCGATGCGGTCGGCCAGCTGGTCATGGGTGCAGTTGAAGTCCTTGAGCAGCTGGTCGTAGGCAGCGGCTTCTTCCAGCGGGTTCAGCTGAGCCCGGTGCAGGTTCTCCAGCAGCGCGTCCAGGAGGAGCTTCTCGTCCTCCGTGGCACGCACGATCGCCGGGATGGCGTCCAGACCGGCCTCACGGCAGGCCCGCCAGCGGCGCTCACCCATGATGAGTTCGTAGCGCGCCGGCCCCACCTGACGGACGACGACCGGCTGGAGGAGGCCGACCTCCTTGATGGAGGTGACCAGCTCGGCCAGAGCGTCACTGTCGAAGACCACACGCGGCTGCTGCGGGTTCGGCGTGATGGCCTCGATGGGGATCTCGGCGAAGTGGGCTCCCGGGGGAGGCGTCGGAGTGTCCGCACCACCCCATACCGACGGCTCCTCTGTTTCACGTGAAACAGGCGGCAGCGTGGCCACCTTCGCCGCGGCGACGCCACGGTCGCTGGGCACCAGGGGCATCGCGCCCTGGGAAGCGGGGCCCGCATGACCCAGCGCTGCCGAAGCCACCGACTTCTCCGTCGGGGCATTGGGGATCAGTGCGCCCAGACCACGACCCAGCCCCCTTCGTCGCTCACTCATTGGATCCCCTCCGCCATGCTCGAGTCATTCTGTGCGCCGATGTGGGCGTGCGTGGCGTCATAGCTGACCCCCACCCCCTTCAACGCGATCTCGCGGGCCGCCTCCAGATAGGAGAGGGCTCCGCTCGATCCTGGATCGTAAGTCAGTACCGTCTGCCCGTAACTCGGGGCCTCCGAGATACGCACCGAGCGGGGAATGCTCGTCCGCAGCACTTCGTCACCGAAGTGGCTGCGCACCTCGTCGGCGACCTGGGACGCGAGCCGCGTCCGGCCGTCGTACATGGTGAGCAGGATCGTCGACACGTGCAGGGTGGGATTGAGATGCCCCCGCACCAGGTCGACGTTGCGGAGCAGCTGCCCCAGCCCTTCCAGCGCGTAATACTCGCACTGGATCGGGATGAGTACCTCCTGGCCGGCGACGAGCGCGTTGACCGTCAGCAGGCCGAGGGAAGGCGGGCAGTCGATGAGGATGTAGTCCAGCGGCTGCTCATACGCCTGGATCGCACGCTGAAGCCGGCTCTCACGAGCCACCAGGGACACCAGCTCGATCTCCGCACCGGCAAGATCGATCGTGGCAGGAGCGCAGAAGAGACCCTCGACGTCAGGAACCGGCTGGACCACCTCCGACAGGGGCCTGCTCTCTACGAGCACGTCGTAGATGGACGGCACATCGGCGTGGTGGTCGATACCGAGCGCGGTGGAGGCGTTGCCCTGTGGATCGAGATCGACGACCAGGACCCGGGCACCGTGCAGAGCGAGCGACGCGGCAAGGTTGACGGTCGTCGTCGTCTTGCCCACTCCGCCCTTCTGGTTGGCGACCACCATGACCCTGGTCTGCTCGGGCCGTGGCAGGCCCTCGCCGGCGCGGCCGAGAGCCTCCACCGCCAGTTGGGCAGCACGACCGATCGGAGTGTCGTCCATCGGAGGCGGTGTTTCACGTGAAACATCCGCCCCCATCGACTCGGTTCGGGGACCGGGGACCGGATCGGTCATCGGTCCCGCGATGTTGGCGTCGGACCGCAAGGATTCACTCTCCTCGACTTCAGGCTCGCAATGAACAGAGCCTCCCATGTCTTCGGGGTCATGAACCAGTGAGGCCTGGCGTTCTGTGGAGAAATCCACCTCTGTGGACAACTCCGTGCCCTCTCCGAGCGACCCGAGAGGCTTTCGGTCACGGGGGTCGGCCGCAGCGCGGCCCCGACTGATGATGCCGTGCAGCAGTGAGCGACGTTTCACGTGAAACACGATGCACAGCAGCCGATGCCGAACTGTCGCGACACTCCGGCATGCCTAGGTTCGGCAGCTTGTGTGGAGTACGGCCGACCGCCAGACGGCTAGCCCCGACGCCGCCGGGTCCGTCCCGTCCTCGCCGCCTTGGCACGCTTGGCGGCGAAACGCACGCCGCCAGGGCTCTCCCCCACCTCGACCCGCACCACGGTGGACATGGGGTCCACCACGCCGTCACCCACGTGCAGGATGGACGTCTCCACCGCACCCAGCTTGCTCAGCGCCGTGGCCGCCGCCTTCAGCTCTTCCTCGGCCGTGTCACCCTTCAGGGCGAGCATCTCGCCGTACGGGCGCAGCAACGGCACCCCCCAGGTGGCCAGGCGGTCCAGCGGGGCCACGGCCCGGGCCGTCACCACGTGCACGGGCGGCAGCTTGCCCATGACCTCCTCGGCCCGGCCCCGCACGACGGTCACGTGGTCCAGGCCCAGCAGCTCGACGACCTCGGTCAGGAAGTTCGTGCGCCGCAGCAGCGGTTCCAGAAGGGTGATCTTGAGATCGTCCCGCACCAGCGCCAGCGGGATCCCGGGCAGCCCGGCACCGGAACCGACGTCGCACACCGTCACACCCTCGGGCACGACCTCGGAGAGCACCGCGCAGTTCAGCAGGTGCCGCTCCCAAAGGCGCGGCACCTCACGCGGGCCGATCAGACCACGCTTCACCCCTGCCTCGGCGAGCAGCTCGGCGTAGCGGACCGCGTCCGCGTACCGATCGCCGAACACGTCGCGTGCCTGCTCGGGCACAGGGGGAAGCTCCGCTGCCTCCGTCACGGGGGACCGTCCTTCCGTACGACACCGGCGTACCAGGCGCCGCTGCCAGAACCACCAGAACTATCAGGCTGACAAAAATTCGGCCCCGCCTGCGCAACAGACGGGGCCGGAGAACGTGGGAACCGATCAGGCGGGCAGAACGACGACGAAGCGCTCCGGCTCCTCGCCCTCGGACTCGCTGCGCAGTCCCGCCGCCTTGATCGCGTCGTGCACGACCTTGCGCTCGAACGGTGTCATCGGCTTCAGCCGCACGGACTCGCCGCTGCTCCTGACCTCGGCCGCGGCCTTGGCACCCAGCTCGGACAGCTCGGCGCGCTTCGTGGCCCGGTAACCCGCGATGTCGAGCATCAGCCGGCTGCGGTCACCGGTCTCGCGGTGCACGGCCAGGCGCGTGAGCTCCTGGAGAGCCTCCAGCACCTCGCCGTCCCGGCCGACCAGCTTCTGCAGGTCACGGCTGTTCGTGTCGCTGATGATCGAGACAGCGGCCCGGTCGGCCTCGACGTCCATGTCGATGTCACCGTCGAGGTCGGCGATGTCGAGCAGACCCTCCAGGTAGTCCGCGGCGATCTCGCCCTCGTTCTCGAGGCGAGTCAGGGTGTCTGTGCCCTCGGCAGCGGCGGAGGTGGTGCCTTCCGTCACGGGATGGACTCCTTCTTACTTCTTCGACGGGGACTTGGGCCGCTGCGGACCCTTGCGCTGTCCGGACTGGGCCTTGCTGCGGCCACCGCCCCCGGACTTCTGCGCCGGCTTCTTGGCGGCCGCGGGCTTGCTGTCCTGCTTGCCGTCCTGCGGCTCGTCCGACTTGGTCAGCGAGGTCTTCGGTTCGGTCTCACCGACCGCCCTGGCCTGGCGCTGGGACTTGCTCTGCCGCTTGGGCTGCTGACGCTTGGGCGTGGCCGCGGTGGTCACCGCGCCGTCCTCGGTCTGGGCGGTGACAGCGGTCTCGCTCTTCACCACGGTTCCGTCGGCCTGGGCCGCCAGACCCGCCTTGTTGAGACCGTTGATGAACTTGCGCTCGAACTCGTTGCGGTCCCGGCCCTTGGCGACGATGGCCTTCACGATGGCCCGCTGACCACGACCGCGCGTCTTGCCGCTCTCGGTGACGTGCTTGTGCAGTCGCTCCAGGTAGGCGGCCTGAGCCTTGGAACCGGGAGTCGGGTTGTTGCGGATGACGTACATCTGCTGGCCCATGGTCCACACGTTGGTGGTCAGCCAGTAGACGAGGACACCGACGGGGAAGTTGATGCCGAAGACGGCGAACATGACCGGGAAGACGTACATCAGCATCTTCTGCTGCTGCATGAACGGCGTCTTCACCGTCGTGTCGACGTTCTTGGTCATCAGCTGGCGCTGGGTGAAGAACTGCGACGCCGACATCAGCACGATCATGATCGCGGTGACCACGCGGACGTCCGTCAGCGAGGACCCCAGGGCCTCCACCTTGGCCGAGCCGTCGGTGAACTTCGCGGCCAGCGGAGCACCGAAGATGTGGGCCTTCTGCGCGCTCTCCAGCAGACGTTCGTTGATCACGCCGATGGTGTCGTTCGACGCGATGCTGTTGAGCACGTGGTACAGGGCGAAGAAGAACGGGGACTGCGCCAGGATGGGAAGGCACGAGGAGAGCGGGTTGGTACCCGTCTCCTTGTACAGCTTCATCATCTCTTCGGACTGGCGCTGCTTGTCGTTCTTGTAGCGCTCCTGGATCTTCTTCATCTCCGGCTGGAGCGTCTGCATCCCGCGCGTCGCCTTGATCTGCTTCACGAAGAGCGGGATCAGGCAGATACGGATCAGGATCACCAGGGACACGATGGACAGGCCCCAGGCCCATCCCGTGTCAGGGCCGAAGAGGGCGCCGTACACGCTGTGGAACTGGACGATGACCCAGGAGACAGGTGTCGTGATGAAGCTGAAGAGGCTGGCAATCGTGTCCACTAATCATGCTCCTTGGGCATGGGACTGGGTCTCTGCGGCCGGGCTCGGAGGACCGGGCGGACTCGTGGGAGAGGCCTGTCCTTCGATGGCCGGTTCGGCGGCGGAGGGCCCGCCCCTACGTGCACGCCACGCGTCACGCAGCATTTCGTGCCACCGCGGGCGCTTGCGCTGCGGGACATGGTCCACACCGCCCGGCGACCACGGGTTGCACCGCAGGATGCGCCAAGCGGTGAGCGCCGTGCCCTTGATGGCACCGTGCCGGTCGATGGCCGTGTAGCCGTAGTGGGAGCACGACGGGTAGTACTTGCAGACCGGCCCCAGCAGCGGACTGATCGTCCACTGGTACAGCTTGATCAGAGCCAGCAGCGGGTACTTCATCGCGCGCCCCCTCCCAGTAGCCGCTCCAGGGCGGCGTCCAGGTCTCGGGCCAGCTGTGCATGGTCGGCGTCACCCGCAGGGGGCAGCGCTCGTACGACTACCAGGCTACCGGGGGGAAACCGGTCGACCCGGTCGCGCATCAGATGGCGAAGCCTGCGCTTCACCTTGTTGCGCACCACCGCACCACCCACAGCTTTGCTCACGACGAAACCCGCACGTGTCGGGGGAGCGCTCTCCCCAGGCGCGTGCGGGTCCGTGGCACCGCTTCGAAGGTGGACGACGAGGGCCGGGCGGCCGGCCCGGCGACCTCGTCGTACCGCGGTCGCGAAGTCCTCGCGCCGCCTCAGCCGGTTCTCGGTGGGCAGCACGATGTCATGACCTGACCGGGATCAGGCGGACAGACGGGCGCGACCCTTGCTGCGGCGGGTCGCGAGAATCGCGCGGCCGGCACGGGTGCGCATACGCAGCCGGAAGCCGTGGGTCTTGGCGCGACGACGGTTGTTCGGCTGGAAGGTGCGCTTGCTCACTCGGGGGCTCCAGAAAGAATCGGGGTTGGCGGGGTGCCGTCCTGGCTGTCACCGTGCGCCCACGAGTAGCTCGCGTTACGCCCGAGTGCACCGCTTTTGGATCACCTTGGACGTGACCTGTGCCCATCGGAGGCAGGCGGCAGCAGCCATCGACAACTCGACCTGGTCACGGTACGTGGGACTGCGCCATTCGGTCAAACCAACGATGACCGGGAGACACTTGTCCACAGGCTGGGGACAACAACTTGAACCCTACCGGTCGCGCTGACTACCGTGACTGGACTCCGATTCGTTCCCTTATCCCTGCCCCACCCGAGTTTCATCCCGACCCGTCCCCGAATCACACCTTCGAGGGACTCGTGAGAGAGCGTGCCCTGTGGCTGACGTACCTGCCGATCTTGCCGCAGTGTGGCCACGCGTACTGGAGCAACTCCTCGGAGAGGGCCGCGGGCAGGGCGTCGAGTCGAAGGACGAGCGCTGGATCCGGCGCTGCCAGCCCCTCGCGCTGGTCGCCGACACCGCCCTGCTCGCCGTACCGAACGAATTTGCGAAAGGCGTACTGGAGGGCCGCCTCGCCCCCGTCGTCAGCGAAACCCTGAGCCGGGAATGCGGCCGCCCCATCCGCATCGCGATCACCGTCGACGACACCGCCGGCGAACCCGCGGGCCCCACCCCCCAGGCACCGCCCACCCGCCCCCAGCCCCGCTACGAGGAGCCCGAGCTCCCCGCCCCGGGCCAGGGCCAGGGCCAGGGCGGCCGCGACGAGTACGAGGGATACGGCCGCCACCGCGCCGACCAGCTCCCCACCGCCCGCCCCGCCTACCCGCAGGAGTACCAGCGCCCCGAGCCCGGCTCCTGGCCCCGCCAGCCGCAACAGGACGACTACGGCTGGCAGCAGCAGCGCCTCGGCTTCCCCGAGCGGGACCCCTACGCGTCCCCACCGCAGGACGGGTACGACCAGGAGCCGTACCCGCAGGACAAGTACCCGCAGAACTACCGCCCGCAGGCACCCGAACGCCCGTCGTACGACGCCCAGCGCGGCGGCTCCCAGCGCGGCGACTACGAACGTGCCGACTACGAACGCGGCGAGTACGAACGCGGCGGCGACTACGAGCAGTCCCGCAAGGACTACGACCAGCAGCGCGGTGATTACGACCAGCAGCGCGGCGACTACGAGCAGCGTCCCCCCCGCCGCGACCTCCCCGAGCCGCCGCCCGGATCCGGCCACGTCCACCGCGGCGGCCCCGTCGGCCCCGGGCCCGCCACCGGTGCCCCCGGCCCGCTGGCCGCGCAGCCCGCGCCGGCGACCGGGCCGGGCGAGCCGACCGCGCGCCTGAACCCGAAGTACCTCTTCGACACCTTCGTCATCGGCGCGTCCAACCGCTTCGCCCACGCGGCGGCCGTCGCCGTCGCGGAAGCACCCGCGAAGGCCTACAACCCCCTCTTCATCTACGGCGAGTCGGGCCTCGGCAAGACCCACCTCCTGCACGCCATCGGGCACTACGCGCGCAGCCTCTACCCCGGCACGCGCGTGCGGTACGTGAGCTCCGAGGAGTTCACCAACGAGTTCATCAACTCCATCCGCGACGGCAAGGGCGACAGCTTCCGCAAGCGCTACCGGGAGATGGACATCCTGCTCGTCGACGACATCCAGTTCCTCGCGGACAAGGAGTCGACGCAGGAGGAGTTCTTCCACACCTTCAACACGCTCCACAACGCCAACAAGCAGATCGTGCTCTCCTCCGACCGGCCGCCCAAGCAGCTGGTCACACTGGAGGACCGGCTGCGGAACCGTTTCGAGTGGGGCCTGATCACCGACGTCCAGCCGCCCGAGCTGGAGACGCGCATCGCGATCCTGCGCAAGAAGGCCGTGCAGGAACAGCTCAACGCGCCCCCGGAGGTGCTGGAGTTCATCGCCTCGCGGATCTCGCGCAACATCCGCGAGCTGGAGGGCGCGTTGATCCGGGTGACGGCGTTCGCGTCGCTCAACCGGCAGCCGGTCGACCTGGGCCTGACGGAGATCGTCCTGAAGGACCTCATCCCCGGCGGCGAGGACTCGGCACCGGAGATCACCTCCACGGCCATCATGGGCGCGACCGCCGACTACTTCGGCCTCACCGTCGAGGACCTGTGCGGTACCTCGCGCGGGCGCGCGCTGGTGACGGCCCGGCAGATCGCGATGTACCTGTGCCGCGAGCTGACGGACCTCTCCCTGCCGAAGATCGGCGCGCTGTTCGGCGGCCGGGACCACACCACGGTGATGCACGCCGACCGCAAGATCCGCAACCTGATGGCCGAGCGGCGCTCCATCTACAACCAGGTGACCGAGCTGACCAACCGCATCAAGAACGGCTGACGGCCGCCGGAACCACTCCCGACGAGGCGCCCCCACGGAGACCTGGGGGCGCCTTTTCCATGCCCTGGCGGCGATTTCCACGCCGCGCCGCCGGCGGCTTCCCCGCCCCACCACCGGGCCTTGCACGCCTCACCGTCGGCGCCTTGCACGCCCCGTCGGCGGCGGTTTCCGTGCCTCGGTGCCGCCGCGTACGCCCCCGACCCGCCCCTCGCACCGGCTCGCACCGGCTCGTCCCGTCCTCGGCTCCCCCTGCGGCTCGCACGCACGCTCCCCCCGGTGTTCGAATACCTGCCGGGTTACGGCCGCTCTCCACAGATTCGGTGACTTTTTTCCGTCCACACCTTGGGGACTGGGAAGTTGTCCCGATCCTGTCCACAGGCCAGAGTGTTGAAGGATCATCAGGCCAGGTCAGCTGCCTGTGGATTCGTGGACGAACGATCTCCACAGGCTGTGGACGAAGAAATGATCCACAGGCTGTGCATCGAGTTGTCCACCGGCAACCCACAGGCTGGAGCCGGTTGTCCCCAGCGATCCCCAGCTTCTCCACATGCCTGTCCACTGTTCGGCAACGTGACGCGCCCTCTCACCGCCCCGAGTGAAAGGCGTCACACCAAGGTGCCAGGTTGGCCTGTGGGAAAGTCGGGTAAAACTGGGGACGGCGCTGGGGAGAAGTCGCCCTTGCCTGTGCACGGAGTGTGCAGAACTTTCTGTTCTCCACAGATACGCCCGGTTGTCCACCGGCTCCGCCCACAGGCCCGGTGGACAAAGTTCGTGCTCTGACCTGGGAAAACGAGGTTATCCACGGTATCCACAGGCCCTACTACTACTCCCGACTAGAGAGAGTGCGGAATCCGTTTCGAAGCGGGGCCTGTGCACAACTCGCTCTCTCGAGCCCGACCGCCCCTCGGCACGACTTGACCCCGAACGGCACCTACTGTCAGTGGGGTGCGTCAGACTGGTCCCCGGTGTTCTGCCCCCGAGGGGGACCGATGACACCGACCCAGACGACGAAGGCCAGGCAGGGCGAGCAGCGCCGGCAACAGCAGGAGGCGGCAACAGTGAAGATCCGGGTGGAACGCGACGTACTCGCGGAGGCAGTGGCCTGGGCGGCTCGCAGCCTCCCGGCCCGTCCGCCGGCGCCGGTCCTCGCGGGCCTGCTGCTGAAGGCCGAGGAGGGGCAGCTGAGCCTGTCCAGCTTCGACTACGAGGTCTCCGCGCGGGTGTCCGTCGAGGCGGAGATCGAGGAGGAGGGCACGGTCCTCGTCTCGGGCCGTCTGCTCGCCGACATCTCCCGCGCCCTCCCCAACCGGCCGGTGGAGATTTCCACAGACGGTGTACGGGCGACGGTGGTCTGCGGCTCCTCGCGGTTCACCCTCCACACCCTGCCGGTGGAGGAGTACCCGTCCCTGCCGCAGATGCCGGAGGCCACGGGCACCGTCCCGGGCGAGGTCTTCGCCGCTGCCGTGCAGCAGGTGGCCATCGCCGCGGGCCGCGACGACACGCTGCCCGTGCTCACCGGTGTGCGCATCGAGATCGAGGGCGACTCGGTGACCCTGGCCTCCACCGACCGGTACCGCTTCGCGGTCCGCGAGTTCCTGTGGAAGCCGGAGAACCCGGAGGTCTCCGCGGTCGCCCTGGTGCCCGCCAAGACGCTCCAGGACACCGCCAAGGCGCTGACCAGCGGTGACCAGGTGATCCTGGCGCTGTCGGGCTCCGGTGCGGGCGAGGGCCTGATCGGTTTCGAGGGCGCGGGCCGCCGGACGACGACGCGGCTGCTGGAGGGCGACCTCCCGAAGTACAAGACGCTGTTCCCGACGGAGTTCAACAGCGTCGCCGTGATTGAGACCGCCCCCTTCGTGGAGGCCGTCAAGCGCGTGGCCCTGGTCGCCGAACGCAACACCCCGGTGCGGCTCAGCTTCGAGCAGGGTGTGCTGATCCTGGAGGCCGGCTCCAGTGACGACGCACAGGCTGTGGAAAGGGTTGACGCCCAGCTGGAGGGCGACGACATCTCGATCGCCTTCAACCCGACGTTCCTGCTGGACGGCCTGAGCGCGATCGACTCGCCGGTGGCCCAGCTGTCCTTCACGACGTCCACGAAGCCGGCGCTGCTCAGCGGCAAGCCCGCGGTGGACGCCGAGGCGGACGAGGCCTACAAGTACCTGATCATGCCGGTGCGGCTGAGCGGCTGAGCGGCTGGATGCCCTGAGCCCGGCAGGGGTGCGACGTCGGTTGTCCCGGTTGTCCACAGGGTGAGGACAAACCCGCAGGTGGGGGCGTACGTCTGAGCGCGTACGCCCACAGCTGTGCACGGACGTCCGGGTTTAGGCTCGGACGTGGGTACGAAAGTGCCGCGGCACGCATCCGGCGGGTCAGGACGTGCCGTCCCGCCACCTCGCACACCTAAGGAACGCAACTGATGGAGCTCGGTCTCGTCGGCCTCGGCAAGATGGGCGGCAACATGCGCGAGCGGATCCGCCGCGCGGGCCACACCGTCGTCGGATACGACCGCAACCCGGACCTCGCCGACGTCCACAGCCTCGAGGAGCTTGTGGGCAAGCTCAGCGCACCGCGCGTGGTCTGGGTCATGGTCCCGGCCGGTGAGGCCACCCAGGCCACCGTCGACCGCCTCGGGGAGCTGCTGGAGCCCGGTGACGTGGTCGTCGACGGCGGGAACTCCCGCTGGACGGACGACGAGAAGCACGCCGGGGAGCTGGCCGCCAAGGGCATCGGCTTCGTCGACTGCGGCGTCTCCGGCGGCGTCTGGGGCCTGGAGAACGGCTACGCGCTGATGTACGGCGGCGACGCGGAGAACGTCGCCAAGGTGCAGCCGGTCTTCGACGCCCTCAAGCCGGAGGGCGACTTCGGCGCCGTGCACGCCGGCAAGGTCGGCGCGGGCCACTTCGCGAAGATGGTCCACAACGGCATCGAGTACGCCATGATGCAGGCCTACGCCGAGGGCTGGGAGCTGCTGGAGAAGGTCGACTCCGTGGAGAACGTCCGCGAGGTCTTCCGCTCCTGGCAGGAGGGCACGGTCATCCGTTCCTGGCTGCTGGACCTGGCCGTCAACGCGCTCGACGACGACGAGCACCTGGAGGGCCTGCGCGGCTACGCCCAGGACTCCGGTGAGGGACGCTGGACCGTGGAGGCCGCCATCGACAACGCGGTGCCGCTGCCGGCGATCACCGCGTCGCTGTTCGCGCGGTTCGCGTCCCGGCAGGACGACTCGCCGCAGATGAAGATGATCGCCGCGCTGCGCAATCAGTTCGGCGGGCACGCGGTCGAGAAGAAGTAGGCAGTACCCGAGGGCCGAGGCCCGAAGGTCAACACCCGAAGGTTGGGAGGTCGGCGAACGACCATGCACGTCACGCATCTGTCGCTGGCCGACTTCCGTTCGTACGTCCGGGTCGAGGTCCCGCTGGACCCGGGCGTCACCGCCTTCGTCGGTCCGAACGGGCAGGGCAAGACGAATCTCGTCGAGGCGGTCGGCTATCTCGCCACCCTCGGCAGCCACCGGGTGTCCTCCGACGCGCCCCTGGTGCGCATGGGCGCCGAGCGCGCGGTGATCCGCGCGCAGGTGAAGCAGGGTGAGCGGCAGCAGCTGATCGAGCTGGAGCTGAACCCGGGCCGCGCCAACCGTGCCCGTATCAACAGGTCCTCGCAGGTCAGGCCGCGTGATGTGCTCGGCATCGTGCGCACCGTGCTGTTCGCGCCGGAGGATCTCGCGCTGGTGAAGGGCGATCCCGGTGAGCGGCGCCGCTTCCTGGACGAGTTGATCACCGCCCGTTCCCCGCGGATGGCCGGGGTGCGCTCGGACTACGACCGGGTCCTCAAGCAGCGCAACACCCTGCTGAAGTCGGCGGCGCTCGCCCGCCGGCACGGGGGTCGCACGATGGACCTGTCCACGCTGGACGTCTGGGACCAGCACCTCGCGCGCGCGGGCGCCGAGCTGCTCGCCCAGCGTCTCGATCTGATCGCCGCCGTGCAGCCGCTGGCCGACAAGGCGTACGAGCAGCTGGCCCCGGGGGGCGGTCCCGTCACCCTGGAGTACAAGCCGTCGGCGCCCGGCGAGGCGCACACGCGCGAGGACCTCTACGAGCAGCTCATCGCAGCGCTCGCCGAGGCCCGTAAGCAGGAGATCGAGCGGGGCGTCACCCTGGTGGGGCCGCACCGGGACGATCTGCTGCTGAAACTGGGCTCGCTGCCCGCCAAGGGGTACGCCTCCCACGGCGAGTCCTGGTCGTACGCGCTGGCGCTGCGTCTCGCGTCGTTCGACCTGCTGCGGGCGGAGGGCAATGAGCCGGTCCTCGTCCTGGACGACGTCTTCGCCGAGCTGGACGCGCGGCGTCGAGAGCGGCTGGCGGAGCTGGTGGCGCCCGGTGAGCAGGTGCTGGTGACGGCCGCGGTCGACGACGACGTGCCGGGGGTGCTGGCGGGGGCGCGGTTCTCGGTGGCGGAGGGGTCGGTGGAGCGCGTATGAGCGCGGACGGGCCGGTTCCGGAGCAGGCGCCCGGTGCGGGCGGCAAGGCGCCGCAGCCCTCGGGTGTCGATCTGGCGCGCGTGGCGCTCAGGGCGGCGCGGGAGGCGGCACGCGCGCGTGGGGACGCGGCGCAGCAGAAGAAGCAGGCGCGGCGTGGCGGGCTGCGCTCGGGGGCGCGGGCCGACGGCCGTGATCCGATGGCGCTGGGGTCGGCGATCAACCGGCTGATCACGGAGCGCGGCTGGGAGACGCCGGCCGCGGTGGGCGGGGTGATGGGCCGGTGGCCGCAGATCGTCGGTGAGGACGTGGCGAAGCACTGTGTGCCGGAGCGGTACGACGAGGACGAGCGGGTGCTGGTGGTCCGTTGTGACTCGACGGCCTGGGCGACGAATCTGCGGTTGCTCGCGCCGACGCTGGTGGCCCGTCTCAACGAGGATCTCGGCCATGGTTCGGTGCGGGTGATCAAGGTGCTGGGGCCGGGGGGTGCCGGTCCGGGGCGGCGGTACGGGCCGTTGCGCGCGCCCGGGAGCAAGGGGCCGGGCGACACCTACGGGTGACCTTCCGGTGGTCGGCGGGGCGGTCCGCGGGGGCTCTGGCGGCCCGTCAGGCGTGGGTGATGTACCTCACATTATTGGGCGTCTTCGGTGGGTGTGAACCGTCGGCGCCCTCCTTGTCGTGCCACCGCACACGGTTGCGAATCGCGATCTGACTCCCAAGTAGCCAAGGGTTGACGCCCCGAAGCGCTGAGTGCCGCTGTGAGCCTCCTGGGGCCCCCATCCGCATATCGGGAGTCGGACGAGCCTGGTTCAGGGCGGCACATGCGGACTCAGGTACCGGCAAACCCCCATCAGTGTCAGTGCTACCGGTAGAATGGAAGACAATCCCGCCCCGATCGTGGGGACCGTCCGGGACGACGCTGAGCAACGCTGATCAAGGCTTACCAACGCAACATGCCGCAGCCGCTCCGGCAACCGCCGACGAGCCCGGCTCGTGCTGTGCCAGAAAGGGCGCTTCGTGGCCGATTCCGGCAACCCCAACGAGAACAACCCGTCCACCGACACCGGCGTGAACGACGCGGTGGGCACCTCGTCCGGCGAGGTGCCCACTTCGTACGACGCCAGTGCCATCACCGTCCTCGAGGGTCTGGACGCGGTCCGCAAGCGACCGGGTATGTACATCGGTTCGACCGGTGAACGCGGTCTGCACCACCTGGTGCAGGAGGTCGTGGACAACTCCGTCGACGAGGCGCTGGCGGGCCACGCGGACACGATCGACGTCACGATCCTCGCGGACGGCGGTGTCCGGGTCGTCGACAACGGCCGTGGCATCCCGGTGGGCATCGTCCCCTCCGAGGGCAAGCCCGCCCTCGAGGTCGTGCTGACCGTGCTGCACGCGGGCGGCAAGTTCGGCGGCGGCGGCTACGCGGTCTCCGGTGGTCTGCACGGCGTGGGTGTCTCCGTGGTCAACGCCCTCTCCACGCGGGTCGCGGTCGAGGTCAAGACCGACGGTCACCGCTGGACGCAGGACTACAAGCTGGGTGTCCCCACGGCGCCGCTGGCCCGGCACGAGGCCACCGAGGAGACCGGTACGGCGGTCACCTTCTGGGCCGACGGCGACATCTTCGAGACCACCGACTACTCCTTCGAGACGCTCTCCCGGCGCTTCCAGGAGATGGCGTTCCTCAACAAGGGTCTGAGGATCAACCTCACCGACGAGCGCGAGTCGGCGAAGGCCACCGCCGGTGCGGACGAGGCGGGCGAGGACGAGAAGCACGAGGTCAAGACCGTCTCGTATCACTACGAGGGCGGCATCGTCGACTTCGTGAAGTACCTCAACTCCCGCAAGGGAGACCTGGTGCACCCCACGGTGATCGACCTCGAGGCCGAGGACAAGGACAAGAGCCTGTCCCTCGAGATCGCGATGCAGTGGAACGGCGGCTACACCGAGGGCGTGTACTCGTTCGCCAACATCATCCACACGCACGAGGGCGGTACGCACGAAGAGGGCTTCCGCGCGGCGCTCACCTCGCTGATCAACAAGTACGCGCGGGACAAGAAGCTGCTGCGGGAGAAGGACGACAACCTCACGGGTGACGACATCCGCGAGGGTCTGACCGCGATCATCTCGGTGAAGCTGAGCGAGCCGCAGTTCGAGGGCCAGACCAAGACGAAGCTGGGCAACACCGAGGTGAAGACCTTCGTCCAGAAGGTCGTCTACGAGCACCTGACCGACTGGCTCGACCGCAACCCGAACGAGGCCGCGGACATCATCCGCAAGGGCATCCAGGCGGCCACCGCGCGTGTGGCGGCCCGCAAGGCCCGCGACCTGACCCGTCGCAAGGGCCTGCTGGAGTCGGCTTCGCTGCCGGGCAAGCTGTCCGACTGCCAGTCGAACGACCCGACCAAGTGCGAGATCTTCATCGTCGAGGGCGACTCCGCCGGCGGCTCCGCCAAGTCCGGCCGGAACCCGCAGTACCAGGCGATCCTCCCGATCCGCGGCAAGATCCTCAACGTCGAGAAGGCGCGCATCGACCGGATCCTGCAGAACCAGGAGATCCAGGCGATGATCTCCGCGTTCGGCACGGGCGTGCACGAGGACTTCGACATCGAGAAGCTCCGCTATCACAAGATCATCCTGATGGCGGACGCCGACGTCGACGGCCAGCACATCAACACCCTGCTGCTGACCTTCCTGTTCCGCTTCATGCGGCCGCTGGTCGAGGCCGGGCACGTGTACCTGTCCCGCCCGCCGCTCTACAAGATCAAGTGGGGCCGGGACGACTTCGAGTACGCGTACTCCGACCGCGAGCGCGACGCGCTGATCGAGATGGGCCGCAACGCCGGCAAGCGCATCCGCGAGGACTCCGTGCAGCGCTTCAAGGGCCTCGGCGAGATGAACGCCGAGGAACTGCGCATCACGACCATGGACCAGGAGCACCGCGTCCTCGGCCAGGTCACGCTGGACGACGCCGCACAGGCCGACGACCTGTTCTCGGTGCTGATGGGCGAGGACGTCGAGGCCCGGCGCGCGTTCATCCAGCGCAACGCCAAGGACGTCCGCTTCCTCGACATCTGAGTCGGTCTCAGCTGACCGCACCAGGAAGGACCTTCACCAGCAATGACCGACGAGAACACTCCTGTGACGACGCCCGAGGGTGACGCCCTGGCGATGCGTGTCGAGCCCGTCGGGCTCGAGACGGAGATGCAGCGCTCGTACCTCGACTACGCGATGTCCGTCATCGTCTCGCGCGCGCTGCCCGACGTCCGGGACGGCCTCAAGCCCGTCCACCGCCGGGTGCTCTACGCCATGTACGACGGCGGCTACCGCCCCGAGCGCGGCTTCTACAAGTGCGCCCGCGTCGTCGGCGACGTCATGGGCAACTACCACCCCCACGGCGACTCCTCCATCTACGACGCCCTGGTCCGCCTCGCCCAGCCCTGGTCGATGCGGATGCCGCTCGTCGACTCCAACGGCAACTTCGGCTCGCCGGGCAACGACCCGGCGGCGGCCATGCGCTACACCGAGTGCAAGATGGCGCCGCTGTCGATGGAGATGGTCCGCGACATCGACGAGGAGACCGTCGACTTCACGGACAACTACGACGGCCGCTCCCAGGAGCCGACCGTCCTGCCGGCCCGCTTCCCGAACCTGCTGATCAACGGCTCGGCCGGTATCGCGGTCGGCATGGCGACCAACATTCCGCCGCACAACCTGCGCGAGGTCGCGGCCGGCGCCCAGTGGTACCTGGAGAACTACGAGGCCAGCCACGAGGAGCTGCTCGACGCGCTCATCGAGCGCATCAAGGGCCCCGACTTCCCGACCGGGGCGCTCGTGGTGGGCCGCCGGGGCATCGAGGAGGCGTACCGCACCGGGCGCGGCTCGATCACCATGCGCGCGGTCGTCGAGGTCGAGGAGATCCAGAACCGCCAGTGCCTGGTGGTCACGGAGCTGCCGTACCAGACCAACCCCGACAACCTCGCGCAGAAGATCGCCGACCTGGTGAAGGACGGCAAGATCGGCGGCATCGCGGACGTCCGCGACGAGACGTCGTCCCGCACCGGCCAGCGCCTGGTCATCGTCCTCAAGCGGGACGCGGTCGCCAAGGTCGTCCTGAACAACCTGTACAAGCACACCGACCTGCAGTCGAACTTCGGCGCCAACATGCTGGCCCTGGTCGACGGTGTGCCGCGCACCCTCTCCCTGGACGCGTTCATCCGCCACTGGGTGAACCACCAGATCGAGGTCATCGTCCGCCGGACCAAGTTCCGGCTGCGCAAGGCCGAGGAGCGGGCCCACATCCTGCGCGGCCTGCTCAAGGCCTTGGACGCCATCGACGAGGTCATCGCGCTGATCCGGCGCAGTGACACGGTCGAGATCGCGCGCGGCGGCCTGATGGACCTCCTGGAGATCGACGAGATCCAGGCCAACGCGATCCTGGAGATGCAGCTCCGCCGACTGGCCGCCCTGGAGCGCCAGAAGATCGTCCAGGAGCACGACGAGCTCCAGCGGAAGATCAACGAGTACAACGAGATCCTCGCCTCCCCGGTCCGCCAGCGCGGGATCGTCAGCGAGGAGCTGGCCGCGCTCGTCGAGAAGTACGGCGACGACCGCAAGACGAAGCTGATCCCCTACGAGGGCGACATGTCCATCGAGGACCTGATCGCCGAGGAGGACATCGTCGTCACGGTCACCCGGGGCGGCTACATCAAGCGCACCAAGACCGACGACTACCGCGCCCAGAAGAGGGGTGGCAAGGGCGTGCGCGGCGCGAAGCTC
Source organism: Streptomyces sp. BK79 (assembly GCF_044142145.1). Taxonomy (NCBI): domain Bacteria; kingdom Bacillati; phylum Actinomycetota; class Actinomycetes; order Kitasatosporales; family Streptomycetaceae; genus Streptomyces; species Streptomyces sp. BK79. Next base: position 231,646 of record NZ_JBHVOC010000010.1, on the reverse strand, counting down.
AAGGAAGACGACATCGTCAACCACTTCTTCGTGTCCACCACGCACCACTGGCTGCTGTTCTTCACCAACAAGGGCCGGGTCTACCGGGTGAAGGCGTACGAGCTGCCCGACGCCGGCCGGGACGCGCGCGGTCAGCACGTGGCGAACCTGCTGGCCTTCCAGCCGGACGAGACGATCGCCCAGATCCGCGCGATCCGCGACTACGAGGCGGTGCCCTACCTGGTCCTGGCCACCAAGGCCGGTCTGGTGAAGAAGACGCCGCTGAAGGACTACGACTCGCCGCGCTCCGGTGGCGTGATCGCCATCAACCTGCGCGAGCAGGAGGACGGCAGCGACGACGAGCTGATCGGAGCCGAACTCGTCTCGGCCGAGGACGATCTGCTGCTGATCAGCAAGAAGGCACAGTCGATCAGGTTCACCGCCTCGGACGACACGCTGCGCCCGATGGGGCGCGCCACCTCGGGCGTAAAGGGCATGAGTTTCCGCGAAGGGGACGAGCTGCTCTCGATGAATGTTGTTCGAGCCGGTACGTTCGTGTTCACTGCCACTGACGGCGGTTACGCGAAGCGGACCTCCGTCGACGAGTACCGCGTCCAGGGCCGCGGCGGCCTCGGCATCAAGGCTGCCAAGATCGTCGAGGACCGCGGATCGCTCGTGGGCGCGCTGGTGGTCGAGGAGCACGACGAGATCCTCGCCATCACACTCTCGGGCGGAGTGATTCGCACGCGAGTCAGCGGGGTCAGGGAGACGGGCCGTGACACCATGGGCGTCCAACTGATCAATCTGGGCAAGCGCGATGCCGTCGTCGGCATCGCACGCAACGCCGAGGCGGGACGCGAGGCGGAGGAGGTCGACGGCGATGTGGTCGTCGACGAGACCGCCGAAGGTGCCGCGACCACCGGCACGGACGAGGGTGAGGCGCCCTCGGACGAGTAGCACGAGGAGAGAGTCATCGTGAGCGGAGCCACGGGCGCCGGATCGGCCGGTACCTCCAGGGGTACGGAAACGGACGGCGGCGGCCGTGGCTCCGCCGCGCGTGCGACGGATTCGCACACGACTCAACTGCGCAAGATCGACGACGGAGCGCCCGATTCGCACGCGGCGAGCTCGTCCAAGACGCATGGATCCCAGGGGGGAACTGTGACGGACACCCGAGGCCAGCAGACGCAAGCGGCGGCCTCGCCGCTGCCGGGCGAACGGCAGCCCCAGCAGCCCGGCGGGCCGTACCACCCGCCGCAGGCCTACCAGACCCAGGGCGGCAACGCGTCCGCCGTGCGCCGTCCGCGCACCGGCGCGCGCACCACCCCCCGCGTCCGCAAGGCTCGGCTGCGGGTGTCGAAGGCCGACCCGTGGTCGGTGATGAAGGTCAGCTTCCTGCTCTCCATCGCGCTCGGCATCTGCACGATCGTCGCCTCCGCCGTGCTGTGGATGGTCATGGACGCCATGGGCGTCTTCTCCACCGTCGGCAGCACCATCTCCGAGGCGACCGGCTCGAACGAGTCCAACGGCTTCGACCTGCAGTCCTTCCTGTCGCTGCCCAACGTGCTGCTGTTCGCGACGGTCATCGCGGTCATCGACGTCGTCCTCGCGACGGCCCTGGCCACCCTCGGCGCGTTCATCTACAACCTGTCCGCCGGCTTCGTCGGCGGCGTGGAGCTGACGCTCGCCGAGGACGAGTGAGCGCCGCTCACCGGTCTCACGCCAACCGATTTTGGGACTGCCCGCCTCGTGCGCTAATCTTCAGGAGTCAGCGCGCGGGACACACACCGCAGAGCGCGGCGGGGCTATAGCTCAGTTGGTTAGAGCGCATCCCTGATAAGGATGAGGCCACAGGTTCAAATCCTGTTAGCCCCACCAGCGAGAAGACCCCCAGTCGATACCGGCTGGGGGTTTTCGCGTCCGGCTTCCCGGCTGTCCGGTCAAGCGGAGGCGGCGGCGAGGCGGGCCACGCCCCACAGGATGACCAGGTCGAGCGTCATCACACTGATCGACCACAGGGGGTAGTAGGGGATGAACATGAACTGGGTCACCAGGCTGATCGCGGCGATCGTCACCGCCGCCGCGCGGCCCCAGCTCATCGCCCGCAGCACCGCCACCCCGACCAGCACCAGCGCGACACCCACGACGAGGTGGATCCAGCCCCAGCTGGTGAGGTCGAACCGGTACTCGTAGTGGCGTGGCACGCCGAACAGGCGGTCCTTGGCGATGCCGGCGATGCCCTGGAGGATGCTCAGCACGCCGCTGATGAGGAGCGGCACACCGAAGTACCTCATCGGTCCGGCCGACGGGCCATCGTTCTGGGCGCCTCTGGTCTCCTGCCGTGCTCCATGAGGCATGTCCACCATGACCTGTCGACCCTTCGTCTCGGGGGCGGCCGTCACCGCGCCTTACGGCGTGGCGGGAAGCGAACGCATCCCTTCACGGTCACAGCGTCACCCCGAAGCGGTCGCGCGGCGACCGCACTGGGGCATACGGGTCTGTTCCAGGGGCACGGCCCCCGGCAGGTACGGCTTACGAGAACGCCCGGCCGCTGGCGACGGGGGATGCGCCAGCGGCCGGGCTGTGGCCAAGGCTAACAAGGGCGGATGCCCGGCGGGAGTCCGTCACCGGTCGCACGGGGGCTCGTAGGAGAGGCGTGGCAGGTACTCGTGCCACTTCTCCTCGGTCAGCACCCCCCGGGTGGCCGAGCAGATGCGGTCGATGGCGTCGTCCACGTCGAGGTTCCACAGTCGGACGGTGTCCGTGCCGCTGGACACCCCGAGCATGCGGCGCACGGGGCTGAAGGACAGGTAGCTCCCCGTCTGGGCGTTGGGACTCATCGACTCCCCGATGGGGGCCGCGCCGGTGGGCGTGCGGACGTCCCAGAGCCGCACCGTGTTGTCGTTGGCGCCGCTGGCCAGGGTGGAGCCGTCCTCGCTGAACGTCAGGGACATGACCGAGTCGGTGTGCCCGGAGAGCGTGGCGTCGGGCCGGGCGGGCCCGGGGCGGCCGGTGACGTTCCAGAGGCGGACCGTGCCGTCGTCGCTGCCGCTGGCCAGGGTGTGGCCGTCCGGAGCGAAGGCGAGGGTGTTGACGGGGCCGAGATGCGCGGTGCGCGGTGCGCCGAGGCGGGTGGCGCGGTGGGGGTCGCTCACGTCCCACAGGCGGACGGTGTCGTCGGCGCTGCCACTGGCGAGGGTGCGTCCGTCCGGGCTGAAGGCGAGGGTGTTGACGTACCCCGTGTGGCCGGTGAGCGGCTCGCCCAGCCGGCGGGGGCGGGACGGGTCGCCCGTGTCCCACAGCTGGACGGTGCGATCGTCGTAGGCCGTGGCGAGGGTGCGGCCGTCGGGGCCGAAGGCCAGGGCGTCGGGGCCCGCGTAGCGGGTGCGCAGCGTCACGGGCGGCCCGTGGGCGGTGGGCCGGGCCGGGTCCGTGACGTTCCACAGCTGGACCGCGCGGCTGCCCGTGAGCACCGCGAGCGTGTCGCCGTCCGGGGAGAACACCAGGGAACGGACGTCTCCCTCCCCCGGTCTGAAGGGCTCCCCCAGGGACACGGGCAGGGCCGGGTCGGTCACCTTCCACAGCCGGACCCGGCCGTCGCGCGCCGCCGTGGCCAGGACGTGCCCGTCGGGACGGAAGGCGCCGGTGCGGCCGATCATGTCGGAGGTGGGCAGCGACCACAGGCGGACCTTGCTGTCGCCGGTGCCGGTGGCGAGGGTGCGGCCGTCGGGGCTGAAGCCCAGGGCGTACATCTCGCCGCTGCTTCCCGCCAGCGGCATGCCGACCTGCGACGGGTAGGCCGGGTCGCTGACGTTCCACAGGCTCGCGGTGCTGTCCGCGCTGCCCGCGGCGAGCATGTCCCCGTCGGGACTGAACGCCACCGACCAGATGGGTCCGGTGTGGCCGGTCAGGGGCGCGCCGATGCGTGTCGCGTCGTCCGGGTCGGCCACGTTCCACAGGCGTACGGTGTCGTCCGCGGCGCCGCTGGCGAGGGTGCGCCCGTCGGGGCTGAACGCCACGGAGTGCACGAGGGCGGTATGGCCGGTCAGCGGTGTGCCGACGGGCTCGGGCCGGGCCGGGTCGGCGACGTTCCACAGCCGGACCTTCTCGTCGTCGCCGCCGGCCGCCAGCGTCCGCCCGTCCGGGCTGAACGCCACCGAGCGCACCGCCGCGGTGGAGCCCCGCAGGGTGCCGAGGGCCTCCGGCCGGCCGGGATCGGCCACCTTCCACAGCCGTACGGCGCGGTCGTCGTGGGCGGAGGCCAGCGTGCGGCCGTCGGGGCTGAAGGCGAGCAGGTAGACGGTGCCGCCGTGGCCGGGCAGGGGAGCGCCCAGCGGGCGGGGACGGCTCGGGTCGCCGATGTCCCACAGCCGGATGGTGCCGTCGTCCGACGCGCTGGCCAGGGTGCGGCCGTCGGGGCTGAACACCGCGGAGCTGACCCAGCTCCGGTGGCCGGTGAGCGGCTCGCCCAGCGGTTCGGGACGCGCGGGGTCCGACACGTCCCACAGTCGCACGGTCCGGTCGTAACTGGCCGTCGCCAGGATCCGTCCGTCCGGGCTGAAGGAGGTCAGGTAGACGGCGCCCGTGTGCCCGAGCAGCGGTGTGGCCAGCGGCGCGTTCACGATCGAGATCAGCCTGTTGCGTACGTCCTCGTCGTCCGGCCGCAGTCGATGGGCCGCCAGGTCGAGCTGGGCCGACAGCGACGGGTCCGTGTACTGGACGCGGTCCGCCTCGGCGACGACCTGCTCGAAGACGGCGTCGTTGCGCTGCTGCCAGGCGACCACCGCCGATCCGGCCGCGACGAGCGCCAGGACGACCAGCGCCGACACCGCGGCGCGCCTGATCAGGACGGTGCGCCGGCGCAGCCGGTCCGCCGCGGCCAGGAACTCCACCGCGCTCCGCGTCAGGTAGGTGCCGCCCGCCGATCGCGACCAGCCGTGGGCCTGTTCCAGCCGGGAGCCCCGGTAGAGCAGCGAGGTGTCGCGGCCGGACTCCTCCCAGGAGCGGCCGTCCTCCTCCAGCCGCTGGCGCAGCAGGTTGCCGGTGCGGTCCTCGTCGATCCAGTCGCGCAGGCGCGGCCAGGCGTGCAGCAGGGCCTCGTGGGTGATCTCCACGGTGTCCGCGTCGAGCGTCACCAGCCGGGCGCGGACCAGCGCCTCCAGTGACTCCTCCGTCTTGTCCGGGTCCCGTGACTCCTGCGCCAGCCGGCGCCGGGCGCCCCGCCTGCGGGTGGCCTGGGAGTCCTCGCTCAGCCGGACCAGCCGGAGCAGCAGCAGCCGCGCGGCCTCGCGCGCCGCCGGGTCGAGGTCGGACCAGGCCCGCTCGGCGGTCGCCGCCACCGCCCCCTGGATGCCGCCGGCCGCGCGGTAGCCGGCCAGCGTCAGTCTGCCCGCCTTGCGGCGCTGCCAGGTGGCGAGCAGGGCGTGGGACAGGAGCGGCAGCACGCCCGCGTCGTGGGCGCCGTGCGGGCCGTCGGTGCCCACCTCGCGGACGATCAGCTCGGCCAGGCCCGGTTCGAGTTCCATGCCCACGGCCCTGGCCGGCCCCGTCACCGCCTCGCGCAGTTCGGCGGTGGTGAGCGGCCCGAGCACCATGTGCCGGTGCTGGAGGGCCTCGGCCAGCTCGGGGTACCTGAGGCACTGCTCGTAGAAGTCGGCGCGTACGCCGAGGGCCACCAGCACGGGCGCCGGGTCGTCGGGGCCGCCGTGCGTGCAGGCGGCCTGGAGGGCGCGGATGAACGCGCGCCGGTCCGACTCGTCGGCGCAGAGGGTGAAGACTTCCTCGAACTGGTCGACGATGATGACCGGACGGGCCGGTGCGGATGCCGGTGCCTGCGGCTGTGTCCGCGGCTGTGCCGGTACGGAGGTCGGTGTGGATGCCGGTGCCGGTGCCGGTGCCGGTGCCGGTGCCGGTGTCGTGGTGGGTGGTGGCGTCTCGGTCCTGCCGCGTGCCCATGCCGCGAAGGCCTCGCGCACCACCCGCGCGGCGTCCGGGGCCTCGGACGGCGGTGCTCCGGACTCCGGTGTTCCGGACTCCGGTGTTCCGGGCTCCTCCCCGAGGGAGGCGACGGTCGCGAGTCCCGGTATCCGGCGGGTCAGCTCCCCGAGCGGGTCGCCTCCCGGCACGAGCTGGAGGACCTCCCGCGGCGGACCCGCCCCGCTGTCCGGCGCGCCGTTCCTCAGGGCGGGCACCAGCCCGGCGTTCAGCAGGGACGACTTCCCGGCCCCCGACGCGCCCACCAGCATGACCAGGCCGCCCGTGTCCTCGGCGGCGCGGAGCTGGGCGACCAGGGCCTCGGTGCTCCGCTCCCGCCCGAAGAACCAGCCGGCGTCCTGCTGCCGGTAGGCGGCCAGCCCGCGGTAGGGACAGACACCGCCGGCGTCGGTGGCCTGGGCGGGTTCCTCCTCCGCCGCGGCCGGTGCCGGACGTTCACCGCCCGGGTCGGCCACCGCCCGCTCCCACAGGCGCTGCCACTGGCCCAGGTCGTACAGGCCCGGCGAGACCGGTACGGGACGCGCGCGCCGCGCCTGGGGGATGAGGACGTGCAGCACCGCCGCGAGGGCGGGGAACTGGGCGGGCACGTTCTTGGCCCGCCGCCAGTCGCTGATCCGCTGGGCGGAGACCCGTACGGGCCGTCCTCGTTCGTCGACCCGCTGGAGCCGGACGACCGCTTCGGAGACGCGTTTGAGGGGAGGGTTACCGGCCTCCCCGTACAGGAGTGCGAGACGTTCCGCGAAGGCCGTGCGTGCCCCTGAGTCGAAACTCAAGGTCTCCACTCCTTACTTCCCCCGCACCTGGACGTCCGGACCGGAAAACTCACTCTATACGCCTGACCTGCGACTACGTCATGGTCGCGACACTGGAACCTCCTCGTCGGCGACCGCAGCTGGCAGGATCACGCCGCAGGGCGAGTCGACCGCCCGGCACCCGGACAGGTCAGCGGCCCGGCGTCCGCGGGGCCGCCCCGCGAGGCCGCACGTTCTCGGCCGGATTTCCGTGGCCTGACACCAGCGCTCCCGACCCAGACCCCCACCCAGACCCCACCTACCCGGTCCGGTACCGCGTACTACTCGGCGCCGGCCTGATTTGGCACCGGTCCCCACGAGGGGAGGGACCGGTGCCGAACCATGTCGGCGGGCGCGGGCACCCGTGACGGGCGGGTCACGGTGTGCGGCGGGACAGACGGGGGAGCGGGGCGGATTCAGCGGGCCGGTCGGCGGGCAGGCACGTCGTGTTGGTTCCGACGATCCGCGCTGGAGTGCGAATGAGGATCTCCGTCGACCCGGAGCAGTGCTACGGCTCCGGCGACTGCGTCCACCGCGCCCCGTCCGTCTTCACGCAGGTGGACGGTCTGGGCGCCGTGATACCCGGACGGGAGAACGCCGTCGACGTGCCGAGGGTGCGTGAGGCGGCCGAGGGGTGCCCCGCCGCCGCGATCACCATCACGGGGGAGGACTGAGCATCCGACAGGAACCGGGCACGGCCGTGTCGGAGGCCCTGGTCACCCTGGGCAGCCGCTACGTGCGGACCGGCCCCGGCACGTTCGGGAAGGCGACGCTCGCCGCCCGCTGGCTCAACGCCCACCTGCGCGAGCATCCCCGCCGCAGGGTCGTCACCGTGCGGTCCGGCGACCGGTTCGCCGTGGACACGCGGGACCTGATCCAGCGGTACCTCTACCTGTTCGGTACGTGGGAGCCGCACCTGACGGCCTGGCTGCGGCGCCGACTGCGGCCGGGGGACGGCTTCGTGGACGTCGGCGCGAACATCGGTGTGTTCAGCCTCCTCGCGTCACGGCTCGTCGGGGACGAGGGCCGCGTCGTCGCGATCGAGGCGTCCCCCGCCCTGCACGGCCGTCTGGTGCGGCACGTCCTGCTCAACGCCCGCACGAACATCCGCGCGGTCAACGCCGCCGTCTCCGACGCCCGCAAGCCCCTGACCTTCGTGCTCGCCAGCTCGCGCAACACCGGCGCGAACAGCATCGTCCCGTACGACGGTCCGGCGGAGTCCACCTTCGAGACCGAGGCGCGTCCGCTGCCGGAACTCCTCGAACCCGCCGAGATCGCCGCCGCCCGGGTGATCAAGATCGACGTCGAGGGCGCCGAGGGAAGCGTCGTCCGCGGGCTGGCGCCGCTGCTGGGCGGCCTGCGGCCCGACGCGGAGATCACCATCGAGGTGACGCCCGAGCGCATGGCGCTGCTCGGGGACCGTGCCGACGAGCTGCTCGCGGTGATGCGCGACGCGGGCTACCACGTGTACCGGCTGGCCAACGACTACGCGCCCGAGAGCTACCCCCCGGCGCTCGGCGGCGCGTCCGGTGGTGCGCTCGGCGTGCCGGTGCGGTGGCGGGGGCCCGTGACCGGTGAGAGCGACCTGATCTTCTCCCGGGTCGACGCGGAGACGCTGCCCTGACCGGCGGGTGCCGCCCGGTCCACGGGAGCCGCGCCTGTCAGGCTTCGGCCGGGGAACGCCACGCCAGGGAGGCCAGTGCCCTGGCCCGGGCCTCCACGACCGCCATCCGCGCGTTCCGTTCGGCCGGGTCCACATGGGACGCCTGGCCGGTCACCTGGCCCTCCCACTTGCGGTAGAACAGGCCCACCTCGCGGGAGAACCACCCCCTGCTCACGGAGTTGAGCGCCAGCAGCAGGCCGGTGTCCTCGGACGCGGGCAGGGCCATCCAGCCGCCGACGGCGAGCAGCAGGTCACGCCGGACCAGGAGGGTCGCCGGGTGGACCTGGGCGCGGAAGCCGTTGGCCTTCCAGAAGTCGAGCACCGCCCCGCGTTCGATAGGTCCCTGCCCGGGGTCGCCCGGGAAACCGGCCGTCGAGCCGTCGGGCAGGAGGTCCAGGGCGCGGGACGTCGCCCACCCGAGCGTCGGGTCGGCCTGCAGGGCGTCCAGGTCGCGGGCCAGGGCCCCCGGCCCGAGCCGGTCGTCGGCGTCCAGGACCTTCACGTACGCGCCGTCCGCGTGGGCCAGGGCGAGGGTGCGGGCCACGCCGGGGCCGCCCTGCCGGTCCTGCCGTCCCTGCCGGAAGACGACGCGCGGGTCGTCGGGCACGTGCGGACGTACGTCTTCCGTGCGGCCGTCCTCCTGGATCACCCACCGCCACTCCCAGCCGTCGGGCAGCTCCTGCGCGCACAACGACGCGTAGGCCTCCGCGAGGAAGGGGGCGGAGGGGCCGTGGACGGCCGTGACGACGGTGACGCGCCGGTTCACGGCGCGGAGATCGTCCGCGATGTCTTCGTACGCCTTGGTCACTGGTACTCACCGGTTCCGGTCCGGGTCCTGTTGCGGCTTCAGCGTACGGCTCGTCAGAAGGGGTTGAGGCAGGCGCCCTTGTGAAGGGGCCTCGCATGGCGGCGGCCCGGCGCTCGTTCCGAGCGGCCGGGCCGTTTCTCGCGTGCGGTGCTGTACGCAGAACGCCGGTGGTGTCAGGTCCGGGTGGTGGCGGGTCGCTCAGCGCTGAAGCGGGGCGGAGTGCTGTGCGGCGGTCCCGGCGGCCTCGTCGGCGTCCTCGCACAGGAGGGGCGTGCCGGCGGCGGCGTCGGTGTGCGGGCGGTGGCGGCAGCTGGGGGCCTTGCCGTGGGCCTCGGCGCGGATGCGCTGTTTCATCGTGGGGGGCAGGGAGCCGGTGCGTGACCGGGACCAGGGTGCCGCCGCCGCGGGTGCCGCCTCGGGGGAGGCGCTCTCCGTGTTGCTGTGCGTTCGGGTCTGCGGTACGGCCGCGGAGGCGGTCGTCGTGATGAGTCCGAGCGCCGTGCACAGCGCGAGGAAGGCGGTGACGATGGTGGTCCACAGCGTCATGACCTTGTTCCGGGCCATAACCCCTCACTTTCGGGTTGGGCGATTTGCGTACTTTCCTCATGATGTGTATGTGGATCGCGAAGTGGTGGACCGACGCCCGTGGCGCGGCGATGTTCAGATGAACACCACCCGGATGGGTGCAAGGGGCTGAAAAGGGTGCCGATACGGGAGGAAGCCGGGCGAATCTCACCGTCCGTAGGGGTGTGATCACCCTCCGATCGGAACGGTCTCCTCGCGCCCGGCAGGGCCTTATCGGGCTCCGACGACGGGCAGTTGACCTGTCGACGCAGGTCACCGATCGGTATCGGCCGGTGTGTATAGTCGGGCGCCAGAGGTCCCCTACGTCAAGGAAAGACGAGGTCGCGCGGTGAAGAAGCTTCTCCTGGTCGCACTGGCCGCCATCGGCGGGCTCCTCGTGTACCGCCAGATCCAGGCGGATCGCGCCGAGCAGGATCTGTGGACGGAGGCGACTGACTCCGTGCCCACGGGTTCGTGAGTACGACCGACATCCGGTCCTGAGCAGACCCCGGCCGTCAAACGGTCGGGGTTTTGTGTTGCCCGGAACCCGCCGGAGCACGCCGGGGCCTGTCCGGGCACGGCCGGATCGCCTGCGGGGACACCGGGCCGCGCGGCAGGATGGGCCACGGTCCGGTCCGGGTGGCGCAGACGGCGCCGGTGAGCGCGAGGAGTGGCGGGTGAGGGGACGGTGGTGTACGGCTCGACGTCGTACCGGACCGCGGCAGGACTGGCCTTCGCTGCAGGACTGGCCTTCGCGGCGGGAAAGGTCGTCGCGGCAGGAAAGGTCGTCGCCGCAGGGGGTCGCGCCCCTGGCCGCACCCGCGGACTCCGGTAGGCCCACCACGCGCGGAGCCCGTGTGCGGCCGCGCGTCGTGGCCGCCGTACTCGCGACGGCCGCCACCCTGCTCGCCCCCGCCGGCCTCGCCCCCGCGGCACTCGCCGCCGGTCCTGCCGCCGACTACGCCTTCGCCGAGGACGCCCGCCGGATCGAGGGCGCGAGCGGCCCCACGGACGCAGCGCCCCTGGAACCCGGCGCCACCTACCGCAGCTCCCTGCCGAGAGACGGCACCTTCTACTACCGCCTCGAACTCGACGCCGCCTCGGACGCCTACGTCTCCGTCACCGCCGTACCCGAACCCGGGCCCGCCGGGGAGGTCACCGCGGCCGACGGCATACGCCTCTCCGTGCGGGACCCCGACGGCGCCCCCTGTTCCCTGGACACCACGACCTTCGGCGCCGCCCGCAGTCCCCGCCCCCTCACGGCATGGGGCACGCGGGAGATCGCCGCCGGCGGGACCCGGTGCCAGGACCCCGGCACCTATTACGTCACCGTCGAGCGGGCCCGGCCCCAGGATTCCCCGCCGGGGGACTGGGACCTGGAGATCGCCCCCGTCACCGAACCGCGCCCGGGACGGACCGGCCCGACCACCGCGCCCGAGACCTGGGACAGCGCCTCTCCCGAGCCCCTCGCCGGTGAGCCGGAACGACGGTCGGGCGGCAGCGGCTTCGCCCACGCCACCCCCGTCGGCCAGGGAGCCTGGCGCGACGCCGTCCGGCCCGGCCAGACCCTCTACTACAAGGTCCCCGTCGACTGGGGCCGCCAGGTGTACGCGACCGCCGAACTCGACGCGTCCGACGGCGGTTCCGGCTACACCACCAGCGCCCTGCGCCTGGCCCTCCACAACCCCGCCCGCGGTGAGGCCGACGACGCCGCCAAGGGCTACACCGGCCGCCGGACCACGGTGAGCCTCGCTCCCCTGCCGCCGGTCGCCTACGCCAACCGGTACGCCACCGACGGACAGACCGGCGCGATGCGGTTCGCCGGCGGGTACTACCTCGTCGTGCACCTCGCCGCGCAGGTGGCCGACGACTTCGGCGAGGGCCCCTTCGGGCTGACGCTGCGCGTACGGCTCGGCGGAGCGTCGAAGGCCGGCCCGGAGTACGCGGGCGAGTCCGCGCCGAAGGGCGTCTTCGAGGTGTCGGCCCGGGACCGGTCGGCCGCGCCGGACGGCGGGGCCGAAGGCGGCGGCAGCGCGATGAAGGCGCTCGCCGTGGGCGGCATCGGCACCGGCAGCCTGCTGCTGGCGGGCCTCGGCGTGTGGACGGCGGCGGCACGGCGCGGAGCCGGCCGCCGGGTCTAGGCGGGCGGACGGCCCCGGCGGATGCCCCGGGCGGTCGGAGGCGTCGGCTCAGATACGGGTGAGGGCCCAGAAGCCCACGGCGTAGCAGGCCAGCGCCAGGAGCAGCAGCGGCACCGCCACCCTGGCCGGAGGACCCGGCCGACGCCGCCTGCGCGCACCGCGGCGCTGCGCGGGCGGCCGCGTGACGGAGGGCGCCGGTGGCGTCCGCGCGGTGTAGGAGGCGGTCGTGGCGTCACCACGCCGCGGTGGAGGCGAGAGCGGGGGCGGCGCGTACGGGAGGTGCTGGTGCGGGCCGCCGTCCGGACGCGGCGATGACTGTGAGTGAGGGTGAGCGGGCGGCTGCGGCTGCGGCTGCGGCTGCGGCTCGGCCTGGCCCTGCGGCTGCGGCTGCGGCCGGCTCTGGCTCTGGCTCTGGCTCTGCGGCTGGCTCTGGGGCTGGCTCTGGGCCTGTGCCTGGCGGCCGGGCGCCTGCGACGAGGTGCCGGTCACCTGCGGCGGCGGCAGGCGGAAGCTCCCGGTCTCCGACATCGCCGACGGCGTACCGCCCGGGGGAGGAGCGGTGGTCACCGGAGCCGGTGTGCTGTCCCGGGGGTCCTGCGGGACGGTCTGCGGCCGGGACGTCTCCGGTGCGGCGTCGTCCAGTCCCGACGCCCGTTTCGACGGGCCGTCGGGGCCGAACCCCGCGGGCAAGGGGCCGACTTGATCGAAGATCTCGATCAGCTCGTCGTCCGGACCGGGCACCGGCAGCAGCTCCGCCGCCGCGGCCAGCGCCTTGCGCGCCCCCGTCGCCGTACGGAACCTCCCCACCGGATCCGGCTGCACCAGCGTCGCCACCACCTGCCACAACGGCTCGGGAATCCCCTGCGGCGCGGGCGGCGTCCCGTGCTCGGCGAAGTGCTGCACCAGCGCCTTGGCGTCCGGCTTGGCCCCCTCCAGCAGATACAGCGCGACCAGGCCCACGGCGAACAGGTCGGCCGGGAAGTCCGGCTCCGCGCCCATCATCTGTTCCGGCGCGAGATAACCGGGCGTCCCCACCACGAGGTTGGTCTCCGTCAGCCGCGGCTCGCCCAGCCGCATCGCGATGCCGAAGTCGGACAGCCGCAACCGGGGCCGGCCCGTACCGGTCGCCTCGAGCAGCAGGTTGGCGGGCTTGATGTCACGGTGCACCACGTCCTCCGCGTGCACCGCCGCCAGACCCGACAGGAGCTGGTCGAGCAGCGTGCAGACGTAGGCGGGCGGCAGGGGACCGTAGTCCCCGACCAAGTGGACCAGCGAACCGCCCGTGACCAGATCCATGGTGAACAGGACCTGGTCGTCGTCGGCGGCCCAGCTCGCGGGCGCCAGCACATGGGGGTGGTCGATCCGCAGCGCCTGTTCCCGCACGAACCGCAGCAGCGCGTGCGCGTCCCGCTGCTGGAGCACCTTGGCGGCCACGTAACGCCGCCGCCGGTGGTCCCAGGCACGCCAGACGGCACCGACCCCGCCCCGGCCGATCGGATCGACCAGTTCGTACCGGCCCGCGAAGACCTCACCCATGGCTGTGCGCCGCTCCTCCCCTGGGACCTGTCGCGCCACTCCCGCCGCCCGGCCGCCGCACCCCCCACGGCGACCGGGCCCCGGGGTCAGTTCTGGTGGGACTGGTAGTGCGCCACCGCGTCCGAGGTCCGGCCGGCGCCGTAGACCCGGAGGAACTCCGCCAGCTCCGGGTGCGACGGCGACAGGGCGTCCGCCGCGTCGATGATGTCCCCGGCCGCCGCCACCGAGCGCAGCAGCGACTGGATCTCACGGACCACCCGCTTGACCGTGGGCGCTCCCGAACTGGTCGTGGTGGTCGTGGTGTTGCTGAGCACCGAGCCCCCCTGAGACTTCTTGATCTCGTCCATGCGCTCCGTGGCCTCGGCCGCGCTCACGCTGCCGTCCGCGACCTGCCCCGCCAGGTCCTGGAGCAGCTGCACCCGCTGGACCACCGCGGGATTGCCGATCTTCGCCCGCTGGCCGCTCATCAGCTGCGACAACATCGGGGCGGACAGCCCCAGCACCCCCGCGAGACGGGCCTGGTTGAGGCCGAGATCATCGATAAGCCTGCGGAAGAGCGCCCCCAGCGGCTCCCCGTACCAGTTCCGCTGCAGTTCCCGCGCTCTTGCGGTGGCTTCCTGCTGTGCGGCGTCCATTGCGTCTCCCCATCGCTTCCCCAAAAACCGCAGTTCGCTCCAGCGAACCACGCCGAGCATCTTACGGAGCGTGGTCGTTCCCCGGGAGTCCCAATCATTTGTGAGATACGGGGGGCGACCCGGTACTCTGGTCCCCGGCGCCCGCCGGTACGCGGTACCCCGGCCGGACGTCCCCTCCGGGGCCTTAGCTCAGTTGGTAGAGCGCTGTCTTTGCATGGCAGATGTCAGGGGTTCGACTCCCCTAGGCTCCACCCCGGAAAGCCCCCTTGAACTGCTCGAACGCGGTCCGAGGGGGCTTTCGCACGCCGCCTGCCGGAGGACCGCGAGCCGATCGTGGGTGCCCGGCTCCCTCACGCAAAGCCCCTGGTGGGCCCCGCCCGCAGGGCACCGGCGCGCACCGCCGGCCCCGACCGCGGACGACTCGCCCGGCGAGTGACACGGAACACCCGGACCCCCTCCCCGCGACGCGCGAGCCCACCCCGGAGCATCGCCAACCACCCTGTCAAGGCGAACAGTTGGCCGGAACACGTCGTCGGACCACACGATCGGTGCGACCGTGGTACCGAGGCACGCACCGACGACGCGGGGCCCCGCCGAGCACGAGGGCCGCGCTGTCTGCTCTTGATATCGTCACCCCACAGGGCACCAGCGCCACACCCCTGCGGCGCGGTGCCACGTGGCTCATCGCCGTCGGAGCCGTCCGGCCGCTGCCGACGAGGTGGAAGGGGTAACCATGCGGGCGAAGGTACGAGCCGCTCTCGACAAGCTCTATATGAAGCGCCTGGTCAGGGAGTTGGAGGGACGCCCACGCCCCCAGCACATCGGCATCATGCTCGACGGCAACCGCCGGTGGGCCAAGATGTCGGGCATCGACGACCCCCGAGAGGGCTACCGGGCCGGCGGGGCGAAAGTGCTGGACTTCCTGCGCTGGTGCGACTCCGCGCAGATCGAGCACGTCACCCTGTTCATGCTCTCCGACGACAACCTCCACCGGCCCGAAGAGCAGCTCAACCCGCTCATCGACATCATCGCCGAGGTCGTCGAGCAACTGGCCGCACCCGGCAACCCCTGGCCCGTCGAAGCGGTCGGCGCCCTGGACCTGCTGCCCGCCGAGTCCGCGAGCCGCCTCAAGACCGCCACCGCCGCCACCCAGGACCGCAAGGGCGGCACCAAGGTCGACGTCGCCGTGGGCTACGGAGGCCGCCGGGAGATCGTCGACGCCGTACGGTCGGCCCTGACCGAGCACAGCTCCCAGGGCGGTGACATCGACGAGTTCATCGAGACCTTCACCATGGAGCACATCTCCAAGCACCTGTACTCCAAGACACGGTCCGAGTCCGACCTCATCATCCGCACCTCCGGCGAGCAGCGCCTCTCCGGCTTCCTGCTCTGGCAGTCCGCCTACGCCGAAGTCCACTTCTGCGAGACCTACTGGCCGGACTTCCGCGAGATCGACTTCCTGCGAGCCCTGCGCTCCTACTCCCTGCGCGAACGCCGCTACGGCCGCTGAGCGCCGGTTTCACGTGAAACACCGCCGCGGGGCGGGAGACCCTCAGAGGTCTCCCGCCCCGCGGCGGTGCGAAGTCACCCGGCGATGACCTAACGAGGCTCGTCACCCTCCGCCGCCTCGTCCTGCGCCTGCTTGGCCTGCACCTCCGGGTCCAGAATCGCCTCACCGGTGCCGTCCACCGACGTCAGCCGCCCCGACTCCGGCACTTCCGTCGCCTCGGGCGGCTCCACCAGCCAGTCCGGGTTGGCCTGCTTGTCCCACCACTTCCAGGCAGCGAAGGCACCGCCCACGACGATGCCCGCCACCAGCACAACCTTGGCGGCACGCCCGGCCTTGGCCCGTCGCTGATGCTTGCGCGTCAGCTTCGCGATCTCCTTGGCCGTGACCTGGCCCCGCAGCGCGGCCAACGCCGCGGCACCCCGCGCGGCGGCCTCGTCCCGGACGGGACCGGCCGCGGCCACCGCCTGCTCGATCTTCGGCCGGGAATACTCAGCCGCCTGCCGGGCGGCCAGACGCGTACGGACGGCGGCCTCCTGAGCGGCCGCGTCCACCTTCGGCGGCACATGCGTCCGAGCCTGATCCAGCCGCGGCGCGACATGCGCGCCGTACTGGTGGCGAGCCTGGCACGCGGCCTGCGACACCTTGGGCGCCAGCCGTACGCGCGCCTCCTGTGCGTAGTGAGCGGCCCTGTCCTTGGCCGTGTCGGCGTAGGGCGCCACCACTTCCGCGGCGTGCAGCACGCTGTCCTTCGCCGAACCGGTCGCGGCGCGCACGCTGTCGATGCGGGTCACGGGTTCCTCCTCCTCGGTGGCGTACGGTACTTCGACTTTCCACCCTTTTACGGATCATGCCTGCGGGCGCACCACCAGGCATGTGAGGGCGGGCATCCGGGTAACGAACGATGCCTTAGAGCCCTCTGGGACAAGTGATGATGAAGGTGTGAACAAGAGTCGATCAACATCAATAACGGATGAATACCGGGCAACAGGAGCCTGCCGACGACAATGCCACGGATCGGCGCGTCGCGCTCGCGACCCAGGACTACTCAGCCGAACTCCCCAGCAGAACCAGCCGGACATCCGCAACCGACATCGCCGGATCGGAGCAGGAAACACCCGCCGGACACCGCACCCGCCAACGACCGTGCGAGGATCGACGCGCACCAAGAGATGACGGAAGGCACCCCGTGGCCGAGCAGCTTTACGCCACCCTGAAGACCAACCAGGGCGACATCGTGATCCGGCTCCTGCCCGACCACGCCCCCGAGACGGTCAAGAACTTCGTCGAGCTCGCCCGGGGCGAGCGCGAATGGACCCACCCCGCCACCGGCGAGAAGTCCACCGGCAGGCTCTACGACGGCACGGTCTTCCACCGGGTGATCAGCGGCTTCATGATCCAGGGCGGCGACCCGCTCGCCAACGGCACCGGCGGCCCCGGCTACCGGTTCGCGGACGAGCTCCACCCCGACCTCGCCTTCGACCGCCCCTACCTGCTCGCCATGGCCAACGCCGGCCCCGACACCAACGGCTCGCAGTTCTTCATCACCGTCTCCCCGACCACCTGGCTCAACCACAAGCGCACCATCTTCGGCGAGATCACCGACCCGGCCAGCCAGAAGGTCGTCGACACCATCGCCGGCACCCCGACCAACCCGCGCACCGAACGCCCGCTGACCGACATCGTCATCGAGACGGTCTCCGTCGAGACCCGCGAGGGCTGACCCGCCGCCCACCGGGCAGGAACCAAACGCCCCGCTCATCCGTAAAGATGGACGGTGCGGTGCAATTGCGCACACCGCCCGCAGGACGAACGAGGGGAAGCCATGGACCACGCGGCAGCCAGCTCACCCGACGCCCCCAGCACGCCCGGCTGCTACCGCCACCCGGACCGCGAAACCGGCATCCGCTGCACCCGCTGCGAACGCCCCATCTGCACGGACTGCATGGTCAACGCCTCCGTAGGCTTCCACTGCCCCGACTGCGCGAGCGGCCGCACCGGCGGCGGACCGGCCCCGGCCGCCTCCCAGCCCCGCACCCTCGCCGGCGGCACGATCGCGGCCGACCCACGGCTCGTCACCAAACTGCTGATCGGCGTCAACCTCGCCCTCTTCCTGGTCCAGCTCTCCGTCGGCGACCGCTTCACCAACCGGTTCGAGCTGCTCGGCCACGCATACCTCTCGTTCCCCGGCCCCGTCGAGGGCGTCGCCGAGGGCCAGTGGTACCGGCTGCTGACCGCGATGTTCCTGCACGGCAGCTACATGCACATCCTGTTCAACATGCTCAGCCTCTGGTGGCTCGGCGGACCGCTGGAAGCAGCCCTCGGCCGCGCCCGCTACCTCGCCCTCTACTTCTGCTCGGGACTGGCCGGCAGCGCGCTCACCTACCTGATCGCCGAGCCGAACCAGCCCTCGCTGGGCGCCTCCGGCGCGATCTTCGGCCTCTTCGGGGCGACCGCCGCCCTCGTCCGCCGCCTCAACGCCGACATGCGTCCGGTCGTCATCCTCCTGGCGATCAACCTGGTCTTCACCTTCACCTGGGCCGACATCGCCTGGCAGGCCCACGTCGGCGGCCTCGTCGCGGGCGCGGTGATCGGCTTCGCCATGCTCCACGCCCCGCGCGAGCGGCGTGCCCTCGTGCAGTACGGCGCCTGTGCGCTGGTCCTCGTGGTGGTCGTCGGACTGACCCTGTTGAGAACCGCACAGCTCACCTGAGCGCACGCGTTGTCCACAGCGGGTGGCCGATCTTGTGCATAGCGTGCGGGAACAGCTGTGCCCCCTGTCACTGACCCGTGTTTCCGCAGGTCAGGCAGGGGGCGAACGTGCTTTCGGTTGCCGGTACTTCCGTCACACCGGCGTCAATGTCCAGTGGGTTATCCACAGATCGTCTTTCTTTTCCCCACGTGTGGACAACGCCTGTGGATAACTCCGTGGATAGCCCTGGGGAGAGCTACTGAGCGGCTACTTCCACTGCGTCGAGACACCGAATCCGGCGGCGATGAAACCGAAGCCCACCACGATGTTCCAGTTCCCCAGGGAGTCGATCGGCAGGGAGCCGTCGGTGACGTAGAAGACCACGATCCAGGCCAGGCCGATGACGAACATGGCCAGCATGACGGGTGCGACCCAGCTGCGATTCGTCAGCTTGATGCTGGTCGTCTGCTTCGACGGCGGCGGCGTGTAATCGGCCTTCTTGCGGATACGTGACTTCGGCACGAGGGTCTCTCCTGTCGATGCGCTGCGTGGCCGCGCAGGGAACGGGGTCGGGGACTTCGAGCGCTCCCCCGGGCGTCCGTTAGCGTAGTGCTTCCGTGGCGCCGAAGGAGATAAGGGTACGTTGAGCAATTCTGCCGACTCCCCCGGGACGGGATCCACCCCTGTCCGCAGGCGCCGTCTCCGGCCCGTGCGGGTGCTCACGGCGGCCGTCTTCGCGCTCGCGGGGCTCATCTTCTTCACCAGCTTCAATACCGCGAAGGGCACCAATATCCGGACGGACGCCTCTTTGCTCAAGTTGTCCGACCTCATTCACGAGCGCAGCCAGGACAACGGCCGGCTGGAGGAGTCCAACGCCGCCCTGCGGGAGGACATCGACGCGCTCGCCGGCCGGGACGACGGGAGCACGAAGGCGGAGGACGACGAGCTCGCGGAGCTGGAGCGGAAGGCGGGCACGCAGAAGCTGAAGGGCGAGGCGATCTCGGTCACCCTCGACGACGCCCCGCCGGACGCCACCGCGAAGCTCCCCGGTTATCCGGAGCCGCAGCCCGACTACCTGGTCATCCACCAGCAGGACCTCCAGGCCGTCGTGAACGCCCTGTGGCAGGGCGGCGCCGAGGGGATCAAGGTCATGGACCAGCGGCTGATCTCGACCAGCGCGGTGCGCTGCGTGGGCAACACCCTGATCCTCCAGGGCCGCGTCTACTCGCCGCCGTACAAGATCCAGGCGGTCGGTGACCCGGAGAGGCTGAAGGAGGCCCTGGCCGCGTCCGAGGCGATCCAGAACTACATGGTGTACGTCAACGTCTACGGGCTCGGCTGGAAGGTCGAGGACGACGGGGAGGTGACGCTGCCGGGCTACTCGGGCACGGCCGACCTGCACTATGCGCGGCCTGTGGAGTGACGCCGTTCCGGAGGGCCCCGCGCCGTTAGTCTGGTGCGGTACGGCGTGAGTCTGGCGCCGTGGTGCGACGGAAGGGACGGCATGTACGGCTGGATCTGGCGGCATCTGCCGGGGAACGTGTGGGTGAAGGCGCTGCTCTCGCTCGTCCTGGCCGTGGCCGTGGTCTACGTCCTCTTCCAGTACGTCTTCCCGTGGGCGGAACCGCTGCTTCCCTTCAATGATGTGACGGTGGACAACCAGTGAGCGCGCGCATCCTCGTCGTCGACAACTACGACAGCTTCGTCTTCAACCTGGTCCAGTACCTGTACCAGCTGGGTGCCGAGTGCGAGGTGCTGCGCAACGACGAGGTGTCGACGGCGCACGCCCAGGACGGTTTCGACGGTGTGCTGCTCTCCCCCGGGCCGGGTGCGCCGGAGCAGGCGGGGGTGTGCGTCGACATGGTCCGGCACTGCGCGGCGACCGGGGTGCCGGTCTTCGGCGTCTGCCTCGGCATGCAGTCGATGCAGGTGGCGTACGGCGGTGTGGTGGACCGGGCGCCGGAGCTGCTGCACGGCAAGACCTCGCCGGTCGAGCACGCGGGCCGGGGCGTCTTCGCGGGCCTGCCCTCGCCGTTCACGGCGACCCGGTACCACTCTCTGGCCGCCGAGCCGGCCACGGTCCCGGCGGAGCTGGAGGTGACGGCGCGGACGCACGACGGGATCGTGATGGGTCTGCGTCACCGGGAGCTGCCCGTCGAGGGCGTGCAGTTCCATCCGGAGTCGGTGCTGACCGAGCACGGGCACCGGATGCTGGCCAACTGGCTTGCGGAGTGCGGGGACCAGGGCGCGGTGGCGAGGTCGGCGGGGCTCGCCCCGGTGGTGGGCAGGGCCACGGCGTGACCGCGCTGCGCCCCGAGCGCGAATCCGGCGCGGCCGGTGACCAGGGATCCTCGTACGGGCTGCCGTACGGGGATTCCGGTGCGTTCGGGGACGGTTGGTCCGAGGGCTCCGCCGCGGGGGAGGCGTATCGGCCGGTGGCCGACGACGAGACGGTGGCGCTGCGGGTGCCAGGTCCGCCGCCGGAGCGGGCGGCTTCCTCCGCGGGGACCGGACCGGCGGGCGGGGGGCGTGCGGCGCGCAGGAAGGCGGCGAAACGGCGTCACGGGCGCCGTGGGGCGCCTCGGAGGGCGTCGGCGGTACCGGAGGCGGTCGGGGCGCCGGGAGCGCCTCTGTCGCGCGTGGAGGCCCGTCGTCAGGCGCGGGCGCGCAAGCCGGGCGCGGCGGTGGTCGCCAGCCGGGTGATAGGGGAGCTGTTCATCACGACCGGTGTGCTGATGCTGCTGTTCGTCACGTACCAGTTGTGGTGGACGAACGTGCGGGCGCAGGCGCAGGCGGACAAGGCGGCGAGCAGCCTCCAGGACGACTGGGCGAACGGGAAGCGCAATCCGGGGGTGTTCGAGCCGGGGCAGGGTTTCGCGCTGCTGCACATTCCCAAGCTGGACGTGGTGGTGCCGATCGCGGAGGGCATCGACGACAAGAAGGTGCTGGACCGGGGGATGGTGGGGCACTACGCGGAGGGGGCGCTGAAGACGGCGATGCCGGAGGCGAAGGCGGGGAACTTCGGGCTGGCGGGGCACCGGAACACGCACGGTGAGCCCTTCCGGTACATCAACAAGCTGAGCCCGGGAGATCCGATCGTGGTGGAGACGCAGGACGAGTACTTCGTCTACAAGATGGCGTCGATCCTGCCGGTGACGTCGCCGAGCAATGTGAGTGTTCTCGATCCGGTGCCGAAGCAGTCGGGTTTCACCGGTCCGGGCCGTTACATCACCTTGACCACGTGTACGCCGGAGTTCACGAGCAAGTACCGGATGATCGTCTGGGGCAAGATGGTCGAGGAACGGCCGCGCAGCAAGGGCAAGCCGGATGCGCTCGTCAGTTAAGGGCGGATGACCAGTGGCAGCGACCACCGACACGGAGCACGAAGAGCACACCGGCGCGGGCGGCTCCGCGGGGCCGGCGGCACGCCGTCGCGGTGGCGGGGTGGGGCGGTTCGTCGCGCGGGCCGTCAGCGTCTTCGGGGAGCTGCTCATCACGGCGGGCGTGGTGCTCGGTCTGTTCGTCGTCTACTCCCTGTGGTGGACCAACGTGGTCGCCGACCGCGCGGCGGACCAGCAGGCGGACGAGGTCCGTGACAACTGGGCGCAGGACAGGGTCGGCGCGGACGGTCCGGGGGCGCTGGACACCAAGGCGGGCATCGGCTTCCTGCACGTACCGGCGATGAGCGAGGGCGACATCCTGGTGGAGAAGGGCACGTCGATGAAGGTCCTCAACGACGGCGTGGCCGGCTACTACACGGACCCGGTCGAGTCGGCGCTGCCGACCTCCGGGAAGAAGGGCAACTTCTCGCTGGCGGCGCACCGGGACGGGCACGGCGCGAAGTTCCACCGCATCGACAAGATCGAGAAGGGTGACCCGATCGTCTTCGAGACGAAGGACACCTGGTACGTCTACAAGACCTACGCCATCCTCCCCGAGACCTCGAAGTTCAACGTCAAGGTCCTCGACCCGGTCCCGAAGGAGTCCGGCAAGAAGAAGGCCGGCCACTACATCACGCTGACGACGTGCACGCCGGTCTACACGAGCCGCTACCGGTACGTGGTGTGGGGCGAGCTGGTCCGCACGGAGAAGGTGGACGGGGAGCGGACGCCACCGGCGGAGCTGCGCTGATCGGCCCCTCTTGCGGGAGGTCAGTCCCCTAACATGGCGGAGGCCCGAAGCCGCAACCACCTTTTGCGGCTTCGGGCCTCTTGCGGCCGTCGGCGGTCCGTCCGGTGAGTTTGCTCCTGACCTCGTCGGTGGGGGTGTCTCCTTCCAGGGCGGCGAGGCGTTGAACATCGGCACGACGGTCTTGCCGAGGATGTGGGTGATGCGCTGGTCGATGTGGGCGGCGAGGGCGACGGACGGCGCGGCGGGAGAAGAACGCCATCGAGCGCGCACGCGACTGAATCCCACTGGGGTCCTTGAAGGACCTCAGTGGGTCGCCGGTCAGAAGGTGGTAGCCGTTGGCATCCAGCTCTGCCCGGTGGTCCTTGACGAGTGACTTGATCGCCTCCATGCCGACCTCGAAGTACGTCGCCACCATCGCCGTCGTCACATGCATGCCGTCCGGAAGCAGTGACAATGCCTTGACGCGGTCGACGGACGGCGGTGCGTACGACAGAGCCCCGGTCCCTGCGTCGAGGGGCCGGGGCTTCTGGCTGCTGGGCGGGGTGGGGTCAGTCGTCGCCGCGGAGGCCGCCGATGAAGCCGCCGCCGTTGTCGCCGCCGCCGTTGTTCCCGTTGCCGCCACCAGGCGCGGTGGTGAGCGTGATCGGCGTGGCGGCCGGGTCGTCGACCTCGGTGCCGGGCTGCGGGTCCATGGCGATCACCAGGGCGTTGTCCTCGCCCGGGGCGCCCGGCGCCACCTGCACGTTGGTGAAGCCGCTCTGCTGGAGGATCTGGCGGGCCTCACCGAGGGTCTTGGTGCGGACCTCCGGCACCTTCGTCTTCTCCGCTACCTTGCCGACGAAGATCTGCACCGAGGAGCCCTTGTCGACCTGCTGGTTGGCCGACGGGGTGGTGGAGATGACCTTGCCGTTCTGGTTCGGGTCGGTCGTGGGCTGTTCCGTGCAGGTGGCGACGAGGTCGTTGTTCTCCATCTGGGACTTCGCCTCGTCGCAGGACCGGCCGAGCACGTCCGGCACGGTGGCCTTCTCCTCGGCCTTGGCGACCTCCAGGGTCACCGTGGAGCCCTTCTCCAGCTCGGTGCCCGGGTCGGGGTCCTGGCTGAGGACCGTGCCCTCGTCCTGGGAGGACTCGGTCTGCTTGGTCTCGACCTCGAAGCCCTTGGCCTCGAGCTGCTGCTTGGCCTCGTCGACGTTCTTGTCGATCACGTTCGGCAGGGCGACCTTGGGCGCGCCGGTGGAGACGACCAGGTTGACGGTGGTCTCCTTCTTGACCGAGGTGCCCTGCGCGGGGTCCTGCGAGCAGATGTTGCCCTTCTTCTGGTCTTCGCAGGGCTTCTGCGTGAAGGCCAGTTCCAGGTTGGCGTTGGTCGCCAGCTGTTGGGCGTCCTGCCTGGTCTGGCCGACGAAGGCGGGCACCTCGACGTTGTCGTTGCTCGGCCCTCCGTCGTCCCCGAACAGCTGCATGCCGATGAGGATCGCGCCGACGAGGACGAGGACGCCGGCCAGTACGAGGAAGATCGTAGAGGTGTTCGACTTGCGGGGCTGCTGCCGGCGTCGGTCGGGGCGCTCGTCGTAGCCGTAGCCGCCGTCGTCCGGGTTCATGGGCGGCAGCATGGTCGTGGCGCCCGCGCCCGCGCCGGCGTCGGAGCGCAGGGCGGTGGTCGGCTGGTCGTCGGGGTAGGCGCCGTAGCCGCCGGCGGCCATGGCGCCCATCGCGGCGGTGGCGGCGACGGGCTGGCCGTCGAGGCAGGCCTCGATGTCGGCGCGCATCTCGTCGGCCGACTGGTAGCGGTAGTCGGGGTCCTTGACGAGGGCCTTCAGCACGATCGCGTCCATCTCGGGCGTGATCTCGGGGTCGAAGACGCTCGGCGCCTGCGGTTCCTCGCGGACGTGCTGGTAGGCGACGGCGACCGGGGAGTCGCCGACGAAGGGCGGGCGGACGGTCAGCAGCTCGTAGAGCAGGCAGCCCGTGGAGTACAGGTCGGAGCGGGCGTCGACCTGTTCGCCCTTGGCCTGCTCCGGGGAGAGGTACTGGGCGGTGCCGATGACCGCGGCGGTCTGCGTCATGGTCATGCCGGAGTCGCCCATGGCGCGGGCGATGCCGAAGTCCATGACCTTGACCTGGCCGCCGCGCGTCAGCATGACGTTGGCGGGCTTGATGTCGCGGTGGACGATGCCCGCCCGGTGCGAGTACTCCAGCGCCTGGAGGATGCCGATGGTCATCTCCAGCGTCCGCTCCGGCAGCAGTTTGCGGCCGGAGTGGAGCAGCTCGCGGAGTGTGGAGCCGTCGACGTACTCCATGACGATGTACGGGATCGAGACCCCGTCGATGTAGTCCTCGCCCGTGTCGTAGACCGCCACGATCGCGGGGTGGTTGAGCGAGGCGGCCGACTGGGCCTCCCGGCGGAAGCGGGCCTGGAAGGACGGGTCGCGCGCGAGGTCCGCGCGCAGCGTCTTCACCGCCACCTGGCGTCCGAGCCGGGTGTCATGTGCGTGGTAAACCTCCGCCATGCCACCACGGCCGAGCACCGGGCCCAGCTCGTACCGGCCGCCGAGGCGACGCGGCTCTTCCATGGTTACTACCAGCCCTCTCCGTCGGTCCCGACCGGCATGCTTGTACGGTCGGAGGCTGCCGTCCGGCCTACGGTACCCGGCTCGCTTTGTGTGACTTGGCCAAGCCCGGTACCCGATACAGGACCGGTATCGCAACGTGCGCCGATGTGAAGGGGACGTGAGCGGAGTCACGTCCCGTTCATGGTGTGGTCACTTCTGGCTGTCGATGACGGCCTCCATCACGCTCTTCGCGATCGGCGCCGCGAGGCCGCCGCCGGAGATGTCGTCACGGTTGGCGTTCTCGTCCTCGATCACCACGGCGACGGCGACGGGTGAGCCGCCGTCCTCGTTCTTGGCGTAGGAGATGAACCAGGCGTAGGGGTTCTCGCTGTTGTCCACGCCGTGCTGCGCGGTGCCGGTCTTGCCGCCCACGGTGACGCCGTCGATCTTCGCGTTGGTTCCCGTGCCGTCCTCGACGACGGTCTCCATCATGGACTGGAGGATCTGGGCGTTGTCCGCGGACAGCGGCTTGCTCAGCTCCTCGGGGTCCGTCTTCTCGATGGTGTCGAGGTTGGGTGCCTGGAGTTCGTCGACCATGTACGGCTTCATCAGGGTGCCGTTGTTGGCGATGGCCGAGGTGACCATGGCCATCTGGAGGGGGGTGGCGGCGGTGTTGTACTGGCCGATGGAGGAGAGCGCGGTCTGCGACGGGTTCATGTCGTCGGAGAAGACGGACGCGCTGGAGCGGACCGGGACGAACTGTTCCTCGGTGAAGCCGAACTTCTTGGCGGTCTCCAGCATCTCGTCGTTGCCGAGGTCGGAGCCGATCTTGCCGAAGACGGTGTTGCAGGAGACGCGCAGCGCGTCGCGCAGGGTGGCGTTCTCGCAGGGGAGGTCGCCCTCGTTGGGCAGTTCGGTCTGGGTGCCGGGCATCGTCCACGGGAGCGGCGAGTCGGTCTTCTCGTCGGCCGAGTCGTACAGGCCGTGTTCGAGGGCGGCGGCCGCGGTGAGGACCTTGAAGGTGGAGCCCGGCGGGTAGACCTCGCGCAGGGCGCGGTTGAGCATCGGGTCGTCGGGGTTGTTCTTCTTCTGGAGCCTGTTCCACGCCTCGCCGTCGGACTCGCCGCCGCCGGCGATCGCCGAGGGGTCGTACGAGGGGTACGAGGCCATGGAGAGGATCTTGCCGGTGGACGGTTCGAGGGCGACGACGGCTCCCTTGGCGCCCTGCTTCCTCAGTCCGTCGTAGGCGGCCTGCTGGGCGGCGCTGTCGAGGGTGGTGACGACGTTGCCGCCCTCGCGCTTCCTGCCGGTGATCATGTCGAGGGTGTTGCGGAAGAAGAGCCGGTCGTCGTTGCCGGTGAGGATGCCGTCGTCGATGGCCTCGAGCTGGGTGGCGCCGTAGGCCTGGGAGACGTACCCGGTGACGGGCGCCCACATGGCGCCGTCCTTGTAGGTGCGCTTGTACTTGAAGTCGCCCCTGGTGGTGGCGTGGCCGGTGATGGCCTTGCCGTCGACGATGATGTCGCCGCGGGGGGTGGCGTAGCGCTCGATGGCGACGCGGCGGTTGTGCTCGTCCTCCTTCAGCTCGTCCGCCTGGACGTACTGGAGCCAGTTGTCGCGGATGAGGAGGGTGAGGACGAGGAGGCCGCAGAAGAGCGCGATGCGGCGCAGTGGCTTGTTCACGGTCGGACCACCTGGGTCATCTCGGCGTCCGGGTTGGCGGGGGCTGAGGGGGCGGGCCTGCGGGCGGTGTCGCTGATGCGCAGCAGGATGCCGATCAGGGCCCAGTTGGCGATGACGGAGGAGCCTCCGTACGCCAGGAAGGGCATCGTCATGCCGGTGAGCGGGATGAGGCCCATGACGCCGCCGGCGACGACGAAGACCTGGAGGGCGAAGGCGCCGGAGAGGCCGATGGCGAGGAGCTTGCCGAAGGGGTCGCGGGCGGCGAGGGCGGTGCGTACGCCGCGTTCGACGATCAACGCGTAGAGCAGGAGCAGCGCCATGAGGCCGGCCAGGCCGAGTTCCTCGCCGAAGGTGGCGAGGATGAAGTCGGAGTTGGCGGCGAAGCGGATCAGCTCGGAGTGGCCCTGGCCCCAGCCGGTGCCGAGGGTGCCGCCGGAGCCGAAGGCCCACAGGGCCTGCATGGCCTGCTCGGAGTGGCCGCCGACGCCCGCGCGGGAGAGCGTGTACTCCTTCATCGGGTCGAGCCAGGCGTCGACGCGCTGCTGGATGTGCGGTTCGAAGCTGGCGACGCCGACGGCGCCGACGGCGGACATCATCAGGCCGAAGACGATCCAGCTGGTCCGCTCGGTGGCGACGTACAGCATGATCACGAACATGCCGAAGAACAGCAGCGAGGTGCCGAGGTCGGTCTCGAAGACCAGGATGAGGATGGAGACCATCCAGACGACGAGGATGGGGCCGAGGTCGCGGCCGCGGGGCAGGTAGAGGCCCATGAAGCGGCGGCTGGCGAGGGCCAGCGCGTCGCGCTTCACCATCAGGTAGCCGGCGAAGAAGATCGCGAGGACGATCTTGGCGAACTCTCCGGGCTGGATGGAGAAGGAGCCGACCTGGATCCAGATCTTGGCGCCGTAGATGTTCTTGCCCAGGCCCGGTACCAGCGGCAGGAGCAGCAGGAACAGGGCGCCGACCATGGAGATGTAGGTGTAGCGCTGCAGGACGCGGTGGTCCTTGAGGAAGACCATCACGGCGACGAACAGGGCGATGCCCAGCGCGGTGTACATCAGTTGGCGGGGCGCGGCGGTGCCTGCCTGCTGGATGTCCTGGAGCAGCTCGGACTGGTCGAGGCGCCAGATGGCGACGAGTCCCAGTCCGTTGAGCAGGGTGGCCAGCGGCAGCATCAGCGGGTCCGCGTACGGCGCGAACTTGCGCACGACGAGGTGTCCGACGCCGGCCAGGAGGCCGAGGCCGAGGCCGTAGCTCAGCAGGCCGGCGGGCACCTCGTCGTTGATGGCCAGTCCCACGTTGGCGTAGGCGAAGACCGGGATGACGACGGCGAACACGAGCAGCGCCAGCTCGGTGTTGCGCCGGCTGGGGGCGCCGATGGCGCCGATGGTGGACGTGTGGTGCGTCGGCGAGTTGGAAGTACTGCTCATCGTGTGACAGGGCCTCTCACGGCTTGCCTACTGCTTACCGCACAGCGAGACGACCTTCTGCTCTTCCTCCGAGAGGGTCGGGCCGGGGCCAGGAGTGGGTGCGGTCGTGGACGGGGACTCGGACGATTCGGGTGCCTTCGACCCCGACGGGTTCGGGGACGCGTTCGGGGTGGGTGTGGCCTTGGACGTGAAGGAGGCGGGAGTGGTTCCCGTGGTGCCTCCGGCCTCGCCCTCGCCCGTCTTCGCGTTCTGCTCGGTCTGAGCGGTGCGCCGGTCGGCCTGCTTCTTGCAGGCGGAGGCCTGTACCGCCAGTTCCTCGATCTTCGCCCGGGCGTCGTTCAGGTCGCTCTCGGGGATCGTGGCCTCGACCAGTTTCTGCTGGTAGGGCGGCAGGTACTTGAGTTCGATCTCGGGGTGGTCCTTCTGGACCTTCGACAGCGAGACCCAGGCCAGGTCCTGGCTGATGCCCCGGTACAGCGCGAGGTGGTCGTCCTTGGTGCCGACGTAGTACTGGGTCTGGGTCCAGCGCCAGCCGCCGTAGGTGCCGCCGCCGATGACGGCGAGGGCGAGGACGGTGTAGAGGGATCTCTTGAGCCACTTGCGGTTCTTGCGGGGCTTGACGAAGTCGTCGGGGCCGTAGTCGTCGAAGTCGCCGGCGGGGAGGTAGCCGGTGGTGTCGCCGCTGCCGGGCGGGCCGAACTCGCCGCCCCCGCCGCGCCGGCCGCCGCCCTGGCGGCCGAGGCCGGCGGCGCGGCCGGCCGGGGTCTGCATGATGCCGTTGTCGCCGATCTGCGCCTGGTTCTCGGCGACGGCGCCGACCACCACGGGCGTGTCGGACAGCTGCCCGGCGAGGGTGTCGCCGGTGTCGAGGTCGAGGACGTCGGCGACGATGACGGTGATGTTGTCCGGGCCGCCGCCGCGCAGGGCGAGCTGGATCAGCTCCTGCACGGTCTCCTGGGGGCCCTGGTAGCTGGCGAGGGTGTCCTCCATCGTCTGGTGGGACACGACGCCGGAGAGCCCGTCGGAGCAGATGAGGTAGCGGTCGCCGGCCCGGACCTCGCGGATGGAGAGGTCGGGTTCGACGTGGTCGCCGCTGCCGAGCGCGCGCATCAGCAGGGAGCGCTGCGGGTGGGTGCCCGCCTCCTCCTCGGTGATGCGGCCCTCGTCGACCAGGCGCTGCACCCAGGTGTGGTCCTGCGTGATCTGGGTGAGGACGCCGTCGCGCAGGAGGTAGGCGCGGGAGTCGCCGACGTGTACGAGGCCGAGGCGCTGGCCGGTCCACAGCAGGGCGGTGAGGGTGGTCCCCATGCCTTCGAGGGCGGGGTCCTCCTCGACCATCTGCCGCAGTTGGTCGTTGGCGCGCTGCACGGCGGTGCCGAGCGAGGTGAGGAGGTCGGAGCCGGGCACGTCGTCGTCGAGGGCGACGATGGTGGAGATCACCTCGGAGGAGGCGACCTCGCCGGCGGCCTGGCCGCCCATGCCGTCGGCGATGGCGAGCAGGCGGGGGCCGGCGTAACCGGAGTCCTCGTTGCCCTCCCGGATCATGCCCTTGTGCGATCCGGCGGCGAAGCGCAGTGACAGACTCATGCGCACCTCGCCCGTCGGCTCCGACTGCAGCCGGTCGTGTCGAGCCACACTGCCCACCCTCCGGTCGGGAGCGCGCCGGGGCCCGGGGTGCCGGCCGCCGCTGCGTGCTCGCTCCGCTCGCGCTCAATCATTGGTGTAGCACTACTTCCGCAGCTCGATGACGGTCTTGCCGATGCGGATCGGCGCACCCAGCGAAATGGGCGTGGGGGTCGTGAGCCGGGACCGGTCCAGGTACGTGCCGTTGGTGGAGCCCAGGTCCTCGACGATCCACTGACCGTTCTGGTCCGGGTAGATCCTGGCATGGCGGCTGGAGGCGTAGTCGTCGTCCAGCACGATCGTCGAGTCGTGTGCCCGGCCGAGCGTGATGGTCTGGCCCTGGAGGGCAACGGTGGTGCCGGTGAGGGTGCCCTCCGTCACGACGAGTTTGGTGGGAGCGTTGCGGCGGCCCCGGCCGCCGCTCGGCTGCTGGCGCTGCGGTGGAGGCGCCTGGTTCTGGCGCGCGGCGGCCTGCTGCGGCCGGTCGGCACCGCGCCGCGCTCCGCGCTGGGTGACCCGCGTGCCGAACAGGTCGCTGCGGATGACCTGCACGGCCACGATCACGAACAGCCACAGTACGGCCAGGAAACCCAGCCGCATGACCGTGAGGGTCAGCTCTGACATTGCCCCCGGATCACCCTTCGGCTTGCCTATAGATAACGGTGGTGCTGCCCACGACGATCCGCGAGCCGTCGCGGAGCGTAGCGCGGGTGGTGTGCTGCCCGTCCACCACGATGCCGTTGGTGGACCCGAGATCCTGGATCGTCGAGGGCGTTCCGGTCCGGATCTCGCAGTGCCGGCGGGAGACGCCGGGGTCGTCGATCCGCACGTCGGCCTCGGTGCTGCGTCCGAGCACGAGCGTCGCGCGGGAGATCTGATGGCGGGTGCCGTTGATCTCGATCCAGTGGCGGGTGCGTCCGCCGGCCGCGGGTGCGGCCGGGGGCTGCTGGCCGCCCGCGGGCTGCGGGTAGCCGTAACCGCCGGGACGGCCGCCGGGCGGCGGCGCCGCCGGCATCGGCGGGGCGCCCGCGGGGGCGGCGGCCGGCGGGTAGCCGTAGCCCCCGCCGGGTCCGCCGGGTCCCGCGGGCCGTCCGGTGGGAGCGGGGGGTGCGGCCGGGCCCGCGGGGCCCGGGCCGCCCTGGTGGCTGCTGGAGGAGGCGAGCGTGCGGCTGCGCACCCGGTACAGGCCGGTGTCGAGGTCGTCGGCCTTCTCCAGGTGGACCTTGATCGGTCCCATGAAGGTGTAGCGCTGCTGCTTGGCGTAGTCGCGGACCATGCCGGCCAGCTCGTCGCCGAGCTGTCCGGAGTAGGGGCTGAGGCGCTCGAAGTCGGGCGTGCTCAGCTCCACGATGAAGTCGTTGGGGACGACGGTGCGGTCGCGGTTCCAGATGGTCGCGTTGTTGTCGCATTCGCGCTGGAGCGCTCCCGCGATCTCCACGGGCTGCACCTCGGACTTGAACACCTTCGCGAAGGTGCCGTTGACCAGACCTTCGAGACGCTGCTCGAACTTCTTCAGGACTCCCATGGGGCACCTCCTCCGTCGCTGCCGTCCTGTCCACTGCCGTGCGTACTGCCGTGTCGCGTACTGCCGCCTCGCGTCCTGCTTGTGCCCGTATCGCTCACCCGCGCACTGCCTACCTGGTACTGCTTACTGATCGTATCCACGCGCCGGTCGATCGGCTGGTTCCCCCTGTCGGCCCGGTCGACGGGTGTCGACGCCTCTCGGAGTTCCCGCCGGAGTTCCCCTTCGAACTCCCGGGGCCCCGCGGGATGTGCTCCCGCAGGTAACTCATGCCCAGGATCGTAGAGGCGGCCGCAGACCAGTGTCCCGCACCTGACCGCGGACCCCTACCGGCTCGTGGGCGGACGGGCCGGACCGGTACGAGGTTGATACGTGAACGGCCACGGGCCGGGACGAGTGCCCGGGGCCGGCGGGCGGTCCCGGCCCCCGGGCGGAAAGGGATGTGAATCCACCCCTTCCAGCGTGCTAATGTTCTCGTGTCGGAAGGCGCCGCACCGCAAGGAAAGGCCCGGAAGACACACCCAATGCGCGGGTGGCGGAATAGGCAGACGCGCTGGATTCAGGTTCCAGTGCCCGCAAGGGCGTGGGGGTTCAACTCCCCCCTCGCGCACCAGCCGAAAGCCCCCCAGGTCCCAGACCTGGGGGGCTTTCGCATGCTCGCTCAGGGCTGCCGCGGGACGCGGTGCGGCGGGGTCGCGCTGTGAGGAAGGTCTCAGGGCTCGCGGCGCCACAGGGCTGGCACCCGGGGCGGCTCCCAGCCGGCCGTCGAGGTGTGCGCCTGGAGGCAGCGGTAGGCGCCCGCGTCGTACGTCACCCGGTCCCCGACGGCGTACGGGCGTCCGGGCGCCCAGGTGCCGCCCGGCGGGTCGGTGGGGTCCGGGCCCGGGCCGCCGTCGACGTCCAGGACGAAGTCGAAGGTGCCCTCCTTGCGGCCGCCGGCGTCGCGGACGTTCATCAGCAGCGCGGGGTCGAAGAGGGCGTCCGTGCCGTTGCGGGGCTCACCGGGGAAGTACAGCTGGGTGGTCAGCACGGGCCGGCCGGGTGCCTGCGCCTTGACGTGGAGGTGCCGGGTGCGGCCCGGGTAGAGGCCGGGGACGATCGTGCGCAGGGTGAAGGCGCCGGTGGCGTCGGTGAACTGGTGGCCGCGGAAGGCGTACCCGGCCATGTCGTAGGCGCCGGCGTGGTCGGCCTGCCAGAAGTCGAGGAGCACGCCGGACAGCGGCACGCAGTCCCGGCCGAAGACGTAGCCGCTGACGACCAGCCGGGTGCCGGGGGCGCCGGGCGCCACCAGGTCGGTGCGCGAGGGGGAGCGCGGCTTGAAGTAGGGGCCCTCCATCTGGTCGGGCGTCGGGTCGTCGCCGTCGTCGCAGAACGGGGTCGGGGGCAGGGTCCCGCCGGAGGGGGAGCGGGCGGCGTCCCGGGCGAGCGCGAAGGAGCCGCCGGCGAGCAGCGGGACGGCGGCGCCCGCGGCGACGGCCGCCCTCAGCAGTGCCTTGCGGCTGACACCGCGGCCGCGGTCGCCGCCGGGGTCGGTGCCGGTGCCGGGTCGGTCGGGTTCGGTGGGGGTGGTGGGCGTGTCGGAGGTCATGGCGGGTCCTCGGTCTCCTCGGTGGGGGTGCCCCCTGGGAAGGCGGACGAGACGTGGGGCATCCGGGACGTGGGGGACGGACAGGGAGCGCGTCCGCCGGCGCGGGGCAGGCGGTGTCGCCGGCGGACGCGTTCCGTGGTGATCGCTGGACACCGTAGGCGCGGCGGCGGGGGCGCGGGCACCTCCCGCTCCGCCCCCTGCCCGGCGTTATGCGGGCGGGAAGACGGGGCCGTGTACGGGCGGTCCGGCCGGGGGTACGGTCGTGGCGCGCCGCGTCGGCGGAAGCGACGGCGGACGCGTGCGGCGCGGGTGGGGGCGCGGCTCGGAATCCGGGCGCGGCTCACGTACGAGAACGGGGAGGGCGGCCGGTATGACCGAGGGAACGACGGTGACGGGCGGAGGCACGGACGGGCCGGCGCGTGCGGCGGGGGGCGACGCCGGGCGGGCCGTACGGGAGCCGGGCGGCGACGCCGGGCGCGGCGACGGGCGGGTGCCGGTCGTGCCGGGGTTCGCGACGTGGCCCGACGGCGGCTCGCCCAAGGCGGAGGGCAAGGCGCTGCGCTCGCGCGTCGCGCGGTCCGCGCACGCCGCCCTGGACCTGGACGCCTCCCGGCCGGACGTGGTGAGCGCGGTCGAGGAGTCCAACCGGGGCCGGATCCCCGGGCTCACCCCGATGCGTGCCGGGCGGATGGCCGCCACGCCCTTCGCCTTCCTGCGCGGCTCCGCCGGCCTGATGGCGTACGACCTGGCACGCACCCCGGTCACCGGGATCGGCGCCCAGATCTGCGGCGACGCGCACGCCGCCAACTTCGGCCTCTACGGTGACGCGCGCGGCGGCCTGGTCATCGACCTGAACGACTTCGACGAGACCGTCCACGGTCCCTGGGAGTGGGACCTGAAGCGGCTCGCCACCTCGATCGTCCTCGCGGGCCGGGAGGCCGGCGCCGACGAGGACACCTGCCGCGAGGCCGCCCACGGCACGGCGGGCGCCTACCGGCGCACCATGCGGCTGCTGGCGAAGCTGCCCGCGCTGGACGCCTGGAACGCCATCGCCGACGAGGAACTCGTCTCCCACACCGACGCCCATGACCTGCTCGGCACCCTGGAACGGGTCTCCGAGAAGGCGCGGGCCAACACCAGCGGGCGCTTCGCCGCCCGGTCGACCGAGGCGACCGGGGACGGCGGGCGGCGCTTCGTGGACGCCCCGCCGGTGCTGCGGAGGATCCCCGCCCAGGAGGCGGCGTCGGTCGCCTCGGCCCTGGAGCCGTACCTGGCCACCCTCTCCGAGGACCGGCTGCCGCTGCTGGCCCGGTACGCGGTGCACGACGTCGCCTTCCGGGTCGTGGGCACCGGCAGCGTGGGCACGCGGTCGTACGTCGTGCTGCTCCTGGACCACCGGGGGGAGCCGCTCGTGCTCCAGGTGAAGGAGGCCCGGCCCTCCGCGCTGCTGCCGCACCTGCCGACCGCCGGGTTCGACGTTCCCCAGGCCGGTCACGAGGGGCGCCGGGTGGTCATGGGGCAGAAGCGGATGCAGGTGGTCAGCGACATGCTGCTGGGCTGGACCACGGTCGACGGGCGGCCCTTCCAGGTGCGGCAGTTCCGCAACCGCAAGGGCAGCGTCGACGCGACCGCCCTGGCCGCCGACCAGATGGACGACTACGGCCGCATGACCGGCGCCCTGCTGGCCCGCGCCCACGCGCACAGCGCCGACCCGCGGCTGATCGCCGGCTACTGCGGCAAGAACGGTGAGCTGGACGAGGCGGTGGCCGCCTTCGCCGTGGCCTACGCCGACCGCACGGAGGCCGATCACGCCGATCTGGTCGCCGCGGTGCGGGCGGGGCGGGTCGCGGCGGAGCTGGGGGTGTGAGGGCGTACGGGGGCCGCGGGGGGCGGTCCCGTCCGCCCGCAGGGCCTAGGCTGGACGGGTGACGACGCCGGAGACTGAGCCCGAGCAGGGGGGTGCGCCGCGTCCCGAGGAACGGCTGGAACAGGCCGTACGGGCCGCCGAGCAGGCACTCATCGAGTACGAGATCGCGCTGGAGACCTTCCGGGTGGAGGTCGAGAACTTCTCCCGGCTGCACGAACAGCGGCTCGGCCCGGTGTACGCGCGCCTCGAGGAGCTGGAGGCGCGGATCCTGGAGGCCCGGGCCGCCCGTACCGGTGACGCCGAGGACCGGCGCCGGGCCGACGAGGCGCGGGCCGCGCTGCTACCGATCCCCGGAGTCGAGGAGCTGCTGCACGGCTGGATGGACGGGGACGGGCTGTTCCCGGAGGCCACGGCGATGCTCACGGACCAGGCGGTACGGCCCCCGCAGCGGGTGCGGCCCGGCGAGGAGGCCCGCAAGCTCTACCGCGAGCTGGCCCGCAAGGCCCACCCCGACCTGGCGCAGGAGGAGGACGAGCGCGTCCGGCGCGAGGAGTTCATCACCCGGGTCAACGCCGCCTACGCCCGCGGCGACGCGGCCGGACTGCGGGAGCTGGCCGAGGAGTGGGCCGCCGGGCCGGTTCCCGAGCGGCGCCCGAGCCGGGGCGAGGAGCTGTACGCCCGCCTCGAATGGCTCGACCGGCGCAAGGAGATGCTGACGCTGCTCGCCAAGGAGCTGGAGGACAGCGCGATCGGCGCCATGCTCCGGCTGGCCCCGGACGATCCCGACCGGCTGCTGGAGGAGATCGCCGAGCAGCTCGCGAACCAGGTGCGCGAGCGCGAGGCGGAGCTGGCGGCGGCGCTCGGGCAGGACTGAGGCCGGCGGTGGCTCCGGTAGCGTCTGAGGCATGAGTTTCGGAGCTGGTGTGCCCACGGTCGAGGTCGCGGACCTCAAGGACGACGACTTCCTGCTGGACGTCCGCGAGGACGACGAGTGGCAGGCGGGTCACGCCGCCGGGGCGCTGCACATTCCCCTCAGCGAGTTCGTGGCCCGGTACGGTGAGCTGACCGAGGCCGCGCCCCGGGACGGCCGGGTCCACGTGATCTGCCGTTCCGGCGGGCGTTCGGCCCAGGTCACCATGTACCTGGCCCAGCAGGGCGTCGACGCCGTGAACGTCGACGGGGGCATGCAGGTGTGGGCCGCGGCCGGGCGGCCCGTGGTGAACGGGCGGGGCGAGCCGGGGCACGTTCTCTGAGGAGGGGGCCGAGGCTGTCCCGCGGATGTGGTGACGGCCACGGTGCGGCCGGACCGCCGGGGGCTGTGCGGGCGGCCGGTCCTGAGTACCGTTCCCGTTCGAACGTTGCCGAGCGGCCGCGTGCGCGGTGTGCGAGCGCCCCGGGCGGGCGGAACGACGGATCGGGACCGGAACGGGGCGGGATGGACGCGTACGACACAGGCTCGGACGCCCGGCGGGGGCGCGGCGGGCGGGATGAGCGGGACACCGTCGAGGGCTTGGAGGCGGCCGGCCCTTCCGGCGCCGCCGAGCCCCGTGCCGGGGTCGCCGCGCTCTCCCTGCGCTACCGGATCGGTGCCGTGGTCGCCCTCGCGGTGGTCGCCGTCGCCGTGTGCGCCCACATCGGCCTCGTGTTCCTGCACGTGGCGCCGTCCAACACCCTGACCAAGAAGCACGGCGAGGCCGTGGACGAGTGGGTCTTCCCGGAGTTCGAGCAGAACTGGAAGCTCTTCGCGCCCAACCCGCTCCAGCAGAACATCTCCGTCCAGGTCCGCGCCGAGGTGAGCACGGCGGACGGCGCGATACGCACGACCGGCTGGTACGACCTGTCCGCCGAGGACGGCCGGGCGATCGACGGCAATCCGCTGCCCAGCCACACCCAGCAGAACGAACTCCGCCGGGCCTGGGACTTCTTCGTCGCCACCCACGACTCCGACGAACGCCCGGTGGGCCTGCGCGGCACCCTTTCCGAGACCTACCTGCGGCGCATAGCGGTGCTGCGCCTGGACCGCGTCGACGCCGCCGGAGAGGGCGGGGTCGTCGAGCGCGTCCAGTACCGTTCCCGGACCACCAACGTGGAGCCGCCCTCATGGAGCGGGGAGAAAGTCTCCGACCGGCCCGTCTACCGCGAGCTGCCGTGGTGGCCGGTGTCCGGCGACCTGGAGACCGGTGACGCGAAGACCGGTGACGTGAAGACCGGTGACGTGAAGACCGGTGACGTGAAGGGAGGGGACGCCGCGTGAACGGCTTCGCCCTCTCGGTCTCCCGCGGCATCGCCCGCGTCACCGGCGCCGCGCTCGGTCCGTACCAGACCGCCGTGATCCGCATCGGCTTCAGCGCCACCTGGCTGCTCTTCCTGCTGCGCGAACTGCCCCACCGGGGCGAGCTGTACGGCCCCGACAGCCCCTGGAGCCACGACCTGGCCGAGCGGCTGATCGCGGACAACGGCGCGTTCACGGTGCTGATGTGGTCGGACGGGCGGCTCTGGTTCGAGATCGTCTACGCGCTGGCCGTCCTGAGCAGTGTGCTGCTCCTGCTGGGCTGGCGCACCCGTACCGTCTCGGTCCTGTTCATGGTCGGCGTGCTCTCGCTGCAGAACCGCAGTGTCTTCATGGGGGACGGCGGCGACAACGTCCTGCACCTGATGAGCATCTACCTGGTCCTCACCCGCTGCGGCCAGGTGTGGTCGCTGGACGCGCGCCGGGCGCGGCGTGCCGAGGGGGCACGCGCGCGCGGGGAGCGGGTCGTGGACCGGGTCGGTCCGGCGCTGTGGTGCGTGCTCGGCTTCGCGCTGCTGACGGTGACGCTGGCGGGCGGGCTGGGCGGCGACTGGCTGGTTCCGGCACTGCTGTGGGCGGTGTGGGTCGCGCAGGGCCTGTGGTGGGCCGTGGGGCGCGGAGGGAAGAGCGGCGAGCCGCGGATCCTGCTCGACGTCATCACCAACGTCGTGCACAACGGCGCGCTGGTCGTGATCATGGCGGAGGCCTGTCTGATCTACGCGACGGCCGGCTGGTACAAGATCCAGGGCTCGCGCTGGCAGGACGGCACCGCGGTCTACTACCCGCTGCACCTGGACTACTTCTCGCCCTGGCCCGCCCTCTCCGACGCACTGGCGAGCAACGGCACGATGGTCATGCTCATCACGTACGGCACGGTCGCCGTGCAGGTCGCCTTCCCGTTCACGCTGTTCAACCGGCGGGTCAAGAACGTGCTGCTGGCCGCGATGATGACCGAGCACGCGGTGATCGCCGTGGTGCTGGGGCTGCCGTTCTTCTCGCTGGCGATGATCGCCGCGGACGCGGTGTTCCTGCCGACCTCCTTCCTGCGCCGCCTGGGCGAGGGGGCGGTGCGCGCGCGGGACCGCCTGCTGAACCGCCTGCCGGGCCGGCTTCGGGGCGGGCGGGGTGGCGGCGGGCGCGGTGAAGCCGGTGCGGCGACGGTCCCCGGGCCTCGCGACGCCGGGGACGAGGGGGACGACGGGGATGCCGGGGATGCCGGGGACGAGGGGGACAAGGGGGATGCCGGGGGCGAGGGGGACGAGGGCGTCGGCACGCCGGGCGCCGGGGGTCCGCACGTAGGCTTCCGGGCATGACCGTCCCCGCCCCCGACCCGACGGCCGCCTGGCGTCGGCACGCCGGCCACTGCGTGCTGCTCGACGGCTTCCACGCCCTCAAGCACGCGCTGCGTTTCGGCGCCGAGGTGCCGGTGGCCGTCACCGCCGACCGCGCGGGCGCCCTGGCCCTCGCCGACGAGCTGGCGCCCGACGTGCGGGACGCCCTGGACGGGCTGCTCGCGGAGGTGGACCAGGAGACGTACGCGTCCCTCGTGCCGCGCCCGCACCCCACCGCCGTGGCCGCCCTCGCGGTACGGCCCTCGCGCGCGGACCACCTGCGGGCGCTGGCGCACACCCCCCGCCGTACGCCGGTCGTCGTCCTGGACCAGCCGCGCAACCTCGGCAACGCGGGGGCGGTGATCCGCCTGGCCGCCGGTTTCGGGGCGACCGGCGTGGTCACCACCGGCACCCTCGACCCGTGGCACCCCACGGTGGTGCGCGGCGGTGCGGGGCTGCACTTCGCGACCGCCGTGGAGCGGCTGGAGGTGGCGGAGCTGCCGTCCGGGCCGGTGTTCGCGCTGGACCCGGAGGGCGAGGACATCCGGGGGCTGAAGCTGCCGGACGACGCGCTGCTCGCGTTCGGCTCCGAGCGCAGCGGGCTGTCGCGGGAGCTGCGCGCGCGGGCCGACCATCTGGTGGCGCTGCCGATGCGCCCCCAGGTCTCCAGCTACAACCTCGCGACCAGCGTGGCCATGACGCTGTACCACTGGAGCGCCGGCGGGGGCGCACCGCGCCTGTCCTAGCGGGCCTGGCGGCGGACCTCCACCACCCGGAAGCGGTTGGCGACGAACGCGCCGTCGCACAGGGCCGCGTTGGCCGCCGGGTTGCCGCCCGAGCCGTGGAAGTCGGAGAAGGCGGCGGTCTGGTTGACGTACACCCCGCCGGTGAGGTTGAGGGAGAGCTGGGCCGCCTCCTCCAGGCAGGCCTCCCGCACGGCTTCCTCGACCTCGGGGTCGGTCGTGTACGCGCCCACGGTCATCGCGCCCTTCTCGCGGACGCTGCGGCGCAGCAGCTCCACGGCGTGGGCGGCGGAGTCGACCGCGACGGCGAAGGAGACGGGGCCGAAGCACTCGCTGGTGTAGGCGGCCTCGTCGTCGGGCTTGGCGCCGTCCAGCTTGACGATCACCGGGGTGCGCACGACCGCGTCCGGGAACTCCGGGTGGGTCACCTCGCGGGAGGCGAGGGCGACCTCGCCGAGGCCGGCGGCGGCCTCCAGGCGGGCCTTGACGTCCGGGTTGACGATCGCGCCGAGCAGGGCGTTCGCGCGGGCGTCGTCGCCGAGGAGGCCGTCTACGGCGCGGGCGAGGTCGGCGGTCACCTCGTCGTACGTCCTGGGGCCCTGGTCGGTGCGGATGCCGTCGCGGGGGATCAGCAGGTTCTGCGGGGTGGTGCACATCTGGCCGCTGTAGAGGGACAGCGAGAAGGCCAGGTTGGCGAGCATGCCCTTGTAGTCGTCGGTGGAGTCGATGATCACCGTGTTGACGCCGGCCTTCTCGGTGAAGACCTGGGCCTGGCGGGCGTGGGCCTCCAGCCAGTCGCCGAAGGAGGTGGAGCCGGTGTAGTCGATGATCCGGATCTCGGGGCGGGTCGCCAGGGTCTTGGCGATGCCCTCGCCGGGGCGCTCGGCGGCCAGCGCGACCAGGTTCGCGTCGAAGCCGGCCTCGGTGAGGACGTCGCGGGCCACCTGGACGGTGAGCGCGAGCGGCAGCACCGCGCGCGGGTGGGGCTTGACCAGGACCGCGTTGCCGGTGGCGAGGGAGGCGAACAGGCCCGGGTAGCCGTTCCACGTCGGGAAGGTGTTGCAGCCGATCACCAGGCCGATGCCGCGCGGGACCGGCGTGAAGTGCTTGGTCAGCGCCAGCGGGTCGCGCTTGCCCTGCGGCTTGGTCCACTCGGCCGTGTCGGGGGTGCGGGACTGCTCCACGTACGCGTACGCCACGGCCTCCAGGCCGCGGTCCTGCGCGTGCGGGCCGCCCGCCTGGAAGGCCATCATGAAGGCCTGTCCGGAGGTGTGCATGACCGCCTGCGCGAACTCCATCGTGCGGTCGGCGATCCGCCGCAGGATCTCCAGGCAGACCATCGCGCGCAGCTCCGCGCCAGCGTCCCGCCACGCCCGCCGGCCGGCCTTCATGGCGGGCAGCAGTACGTCGAGGTCCGCGTGCGGGTACTCCACGCCCAGCTCGATGCCGTACGGGGAGACCTCGCCGCCCACCCAGTCGTCGGTGCCGGGCTGGCCGAGGTCGAGGCGGGTGCTGAGCAGGGCGTCGAAGGCGGCCTTGCCGGCGGCCGTGTCCAGGCTGCCGTTCTCCCCGTAGGCCTTGGGGTGCTCGGGGTGCGGGGACCAGTACGCGCGCGTGCGGATCGTCTCCAGCGCCTGGTCCAGGGTCGGCCGGTGCCGGTCGATCAGCTGGTGCGCGGTGAGTTCGGCGGCCATGCGGGACCAACTCCTCGTCTCTCACGAACTCGTCGGCGGCTTGGGCGTCGAGTTCGCGACCTGGGGGAAACCTGGGCAGGAACAGGCGGACACGGCTAGAGTAACCGAACGATCGGTCGGGACAAGGGGGACCGCCGCATCTGTGGAAAACCCCGTGCGGGAGGATCGCGCACATGACAGCACTCGACCTCAGCAGCCCCGTGGCCGTCGTCGGCACCGGCACCATGGGACAGGGCATCGCCCAGGTGGCGCTGGTCGCGGGCCATTCCGTACGGCTGTACGACGCCGCCCCCGGACGCGCCAGGGAGGCGGCCGACGCGATCGGCGCCCGGCTCGACCGGCTCGTCGAGAAGGGCCGGCTCACCGGCGCCGGGCGCGACGCGGCCCGCGCCCGGCTGGAGCCCGCCGGGACCCTCGCGGAACTGGCCGACTGCGCGCTGGTCGTCGAGGCGGTCCTGGAGCGGCTGGACGTCAAGCAGGAGCTGTTCCGCGCGCTGGAGGACGTCGTCGGCGACGACTGCCTGCTCGCCACCAACACCTCCTCGCTGTCCGTCACCGCCATCGGCGGCGCGCTGCGCGTCCCGGGGCGCTTCGTCGGCCTGCACTTCTTCAACCCCGCGCCGCTGCTGCCGCTGGTGGAGGTGGTCTCCGGCTTCGCCACCGACGTCGCGTCGGCCACGCGCGCGTACGAGACGGCCCGCGCCTGGGGCAAGACCCCGGTCGCCTGCGCCGACACCCCCGGCTTCATCGTCAACCGCGTCGCCCGGCCCTTCTACGCCGAGGCCCTCGCGGTGTACGAGGACCAGGGCGCGGACCCGGCCACCATCGACGCCGTGCTGCGCGAGTCGGGCGGCTTCCGGATGGGCGCCTTCGAGCTGACCGACCTCATCGGGCAGGACGTCAACGAGTCCGTCACGCACTCCGTGTGGCAGGCGTTCTTCCAGGACGTGCGCTTCACTCCGTCGCTGGCCCAGCGCCGCCTGGTCGAGTCCGGCCGACTCGGCCGCAAGAGCGGGCAGGGCTGGTACGACTACCGCGACGGCGCCGAGCGGCCCGAACCGCACACCGCCGAGCCGGCCGGCCCGCCCGCGTACGTCGTCGTCGAGGGCGACCTCGGCCCCGCCGCCGAGGTGGTCGCGCTGATCCGCGAGGCGGGCATCGAGGTCCGCGAGGAGCCGGAGGACAACGGCACGCGGCTCGTGCTGCCGAGCGGCGGGCAGCTCGTGCTCGCCGACGGGCAGACGTCGGTCGAGTTCCGGGACGTCGTGTACTTCGACCTCGCGCTGGACTACCGCGAGGCCACCCGCGTCGCCCTGTCCGCCTCGCAGTTCACCTCGCCGCGGACGGTCGCCCAGGCCACCGGCCTGTTCCAGGCGCTCGGCAAGAAGGTCAGCGTCATCGGTGACGTCCCCGGCATGATCGTCGCCCGTACCGTCGCGCGGATCATCGACCTGGCCGTCGAGGCGGTCGCCAAGGGCGTGGCCACCGAGGAGGACGTCGACACCGCGATGCGCCTCGGCGTCAACTACCCGCTCGGGCCGCTGGAATGGAGCCGCCGCCTGGGCGGCGACTGGGCCTGCGGGGTACTCGACAACCTGCACGAGTGCGCCCCCACGGGCCGGTACGCGCCCTCCCTGGCGCTCTACCGTCACGCGTACGCCTCCGACAAGCAGGAGGGCGGTCCCTCATGACCACCGTCAGGCGCGACACGTACACGCCCGAGACGCTGCTCTCCGTCGCCGTGCAGGTCTTCATCGAGCGCGGTTACGACGGCACCTCCATGGAGCACCTCTCCAAAGCGGCCGGCATCTCCAAGTCGTCGATCTACCACCACGTCACCGGC
Organism: Streptomyces sp. BK79; assembly: GCF_044142145.1. Classification (NCBI taxonomy): domain Bacteria; kingdom Bacillati; phylum Actinomycetota; class Actinomycetes; order Kitasatosporales; family Streptomycetaceae; genus Streptomyces; species Streptomyces sp. BK79. Next base: position 189,036 of record NZ_JBHVOC010000010.1, on the reverse strand, counting down.
AAGGAGGAGCTCCTGCGCCGGGCCGTGAGCCGGGCCCTGGACGAGCTGTTCGGGATCCTCGACGAGGAGCACGCGCGCGTGGGCACCGCTGCCGAGCGGCTGGAGTACGTCGTGCGGCGCATGGTCGAGGTGCTCATGGCCGAACTGCCCTACGTGACCCTGCTGCTGCGGGTGCGCGGCAACACGGGCACCGAGCGGTGGGCGCTGGAGCGGCGGCGCGAGTTCGACCACCGGGTCGCGGACCTGCTGCGGGCGGCGGCGGCCGAGGGGGACGTGCGCGCGGACGTGGAGGTCCGGCTCGCGACGCGGCTGGTCTTCGGCATGATCAACTCGATCGTCGAGTGGTACCGGCCCGAGGTCCCCGAGGGCCGCGGTGGCGCGGGCGAGCGCGAAGTGGTCGACGCGGTGGCGCGGTTGGTGTTCGGGGGGCTGCGCAAGGCGTCCTGAGGCGGTCCTGGGCGGTTCTGGGGCGGCTCTGGGACGGTCCGTCTTGGGGCGGTCCTGGGGCGGTCCGTCTTGGGGCGGGCCTGCGGCGGCGCTGGAGGGGTGGCGGCCCGGCGGTCAGTTCTGCGGTTCGAGGTCCTCCGTCTCGAACACCAGCAGGGTGCGCGTGCTGAGCACCTCGGGGATGGCCTGGAGACGGGTCAGCACCAGCTCGCGCAGGGCGCGGTTGTCGGGGGTGTGCACCAGCAGCAGGACGTCGAAGTCGCCGCCCACCAGGGCGATGTGGGAGGCGCCGGGGAGCTGCCGGAGCTGGGCGCGGACCGTCCGCCATGAGTTCTGGACGATCTTCAGGGTGATGTACGCCGACGTGCCGTGCCCCGCCCGCTCGTGGTCGACGCGGGCGCCGAAGCCCCGGATGACGCCGTCCTCGACGAGCCGGTTGATGCGGGCGTAGGCGTTGGCGCGGGAGACGTGCACCCGGTCGGCGACCGAGCGTATCGAGGCGCGACCGTCCGCCTGGAGCATGCGCAGGATGTCCTGGTCGATGGCGTCCAGCGGGCGCGGGGGCGGGGCGGGCGCGGGGCCGGTGTCCTCGGGGGCGCCGGCGTCGTCCGGGCGTTCGGCCATTTGTTCAGATGCCATGTCCCCCCGCCTTCTCACGATGGACGTACTGCGTCCATCTCAGGCTGTGGAGAACCGTTTGTCCACAGCCTGGGGCCGCCTGTAGCCAAAATGTGCCGACGACCGAACAATCGGTAGGTGAGGCCCGTCACACCCGTGGCGAGCCCGAAGCCGCTCCCACGAGGAGGTGCCGTCATGACGGTCATGGAGCAGCGGGGCGCTTACCGGCCCACACCGCCGCCCGCCTGGCAGCCCCGTACCGACCCCGCGCCGCTGCTGCCCGACGCGGAGCCGTACCGCGTCCTCGGCACCAAGGCCGCCGACACCGCCGACCCCGCGCTGCTGCGCGCCCTGTACGCCCGTCTGGTGCTCGGCCGGCGCTACAACGCGCAGGCCACGGCGCTGACCAAGCAGGGCCGGCTGGCCGTCTACCCCTCCAGCACCGGCCAGGAGGCCTGCGAGGTCGCCGCCGCGCTGGCCCTCCAGGAGCGGGACTGGCTGTTCCCCAGCTACCGCGACACGCTCGCCGTCGTCTCCCGGGGAGTAGACCCCGTCGACGCCCTCACCCTGCTGCGCGGCGACTGGCACACCGGCTACGACCCCTACGAGCACCGGGTCGCCCCCCTGTCCACCCCGCTGGCCACCCAGCTGCCGCACGCGGTCGGCCTCGCGCACGCCGCCCGGCTCAAGGGCGACGACGTGGTCGCGCTGGCCATGGTCGGCGACGGCGGCACCAGCGAGGGCGACTTCCACGAGGCGCTGAACTTCGCCGCCGTCTGGCAGGCCCCGGTCGTCTTCCTCGTGCAGAACAACGGCTTCGCGATCTCCGTCCCGCTCGCCAAGCAGACCGCGGCCCCGTCGCTGGCCCACAAGGCCGTCGGCTACGGCATGCCCGGCCGCCTGGTCGACGGCAACGACGCCGCCGCCGTGCACGAGGTCCTCACCGACGCCGTGCGCCACGCGCGCGCGGGCGGCGGTCCCACGCTGGTGGAGGCGGTGACGTACCGCGTCGAGGCGCACACCAACGCCGACGACGCCACGCGCTACCGGGGCGACGCCGAGGTCGAGGCCTGGCGCCGGCACGACCCGGTCGAGCTGCTGGAGCGGGAGCTGACCGAGCGGGGCCTGCTCGACGAGGAGGCGGTGCGGGCGGCCCGCGAGGACGCCGAGACCATGGCCGCCGACCTGCGCGCCCGCATGAACCAGGACCCGAGGCTCGACCCGATGGACCTGTTCGCGCACGTCTACGCCGAGCCCACGCCGCAGCTGCGCGAGCAGCGGGACCTGCTGCGCGCGGAGCTGGCGGCCGAGGCGGAGACGGCGTCCGGGGCGCCCGAAGGGGGACACCGATGACCACCGTCGCCGTCAAGCCGGCCACCATGGCGCAGGCCCTCACGCGCGCACTGCGCGACGCCATGGCCGCCGACCCGGGCGTGCACGTCCTGGGCGAGGACGTCGGCACCCTCGGCGGCGTCTTCCGCGTCACCGACGGCCTCGCCGCGGAGTTCGGCGAGGACCGCTGCACCGACACCCCGCTCGCCGAGGCCGGGATCCTCGGCACCGCCGTCGGCATGGCGATGTACGGGCTGCGCCCGGTCGTGGAGATGCAGTTCGACGCATTCGCCTACCCGGCGTTCGAGCAGGTCGTCAGCCATGTCACCAAGATGCGCAACCGCACCCGCGGCAGGATGCCCCTGCCGCTGACCATCCGCGTCCCCTACGGCGGCGGCATCGGCGGCGTCGAGCACCACAGCGACTCGTCCGAGGCGTACTACATGGCGACTCCGGGGCTCCATGTCGTCACGCCCGCGACCGTCGCCGACGCCTACGGGCTGCTGCGCGCGTCCATCGCCTCCGACGACCCGGTCGTCTTCCTCGAACCCAAGCGTCTGTACTGGTCGAAGGACGCCTGGAACCCTGAGGAGCCGGCACCCGTTGAGCCGGTGGGCCGCGCGGTGGTGCGGCGCCCCGGTCGGAGCGCCACACTCATCACGTACGGGCCGTCGCTGACCGTCTGCATGGAGGCGGCCGAGGCGGCCCGGGCCGAGGGCTGGGACCTCGAAGTCGTGGATCTGCGCTCCCTGGTGCCGTTCGACGACGAGACGGTGTGCGCTTCGGTACGGCGGACGGGACGCGCTGTCGTCGTCCACGAGTCGGGTTCCTTCGGGGGCCCGGGCGGGGAGATCGCGGCCCGGGTCACGGAGCGCTGCTTCCACCACCTGGAGGCGCCGGTGCTGCGTGTGGCAGGGTTCGACATCCCGTACCCGCCGCCGATGCTGGAGCGCCACCACCTGCCCGGCGTGGACCGGATCCTGGACGCCGTGGGGCGCCTGCAGTGGGAGGCCGAGAGCTGATGGCACACGCTTCTGAGGGGCGCGGTCGGGAGTTCAGGCTCCCCGACCTCGGTGAGGGGCTCACCGAGGCGGAGATCGTGCGCTGGATGGTCGAGGTGGGCGACGTCGTCGCCGTGGACCAGCCGGTCGTCGAGGTCGAGACGGCCAAGGCGATGGTCGAGGTGCCCTGCCCCTACGGCGGCGTGGTCACCGCCCGCTTCGGCGAGGAGGGCACGGAGCTGCCCGTCGGGGCGCCGCTGCTGACGGTGGCTGCGGACGAGGGGGCCGGGGCGGCGGACCGTCCGGTGAACGGCTCGGGTCCGGGCGCCGTCCCGGGCACTGGCTCGGGCGCGGGCTCGGAGCGGTCCCGTGTGGAGCGGCTTCGGCCTGGGCAGCCCCCTGCCGAGCAGTCCTCCGCCGGGGAGCCCGGCGCGGGGCGGGGGAAGGCCGAGGGATCGGGCAACGTCCTGGTCGGGTACGGCACCTCGGAGGCGCCCGCGCGCCGGCGCCGGGTGCGACCGGACCACCGGGCGCCCGCCGTGGCGGCCGGACGGGCGAACGGCCAGGTCCGTCCCGTCCCCGATCCGCCGGACGGTCCCGTCCCCGTGATCTCTCCGCTGGTGCGCCGGCTGGCCCGGCAGAACGACCTGGACCTGCGCGAGCTGACCGGCTCCGGCCCGGACGGACTGATCCTGCGCGCGGACGTGGAGTACGCCCTGCGGGCCGCCGCCGCTCAGGGCGGCCGCACGGCGGCGCAGCCGGACGCGCCGCACGTCGCCGGGACGGGCCCGGCACCGTCGTCCCCCGTGTCCCCCGTGTCCGCCCTGTCGTCCGCGTCCTCCGCGGCCCGGTCCGGCGGCGTCCGCACCCCCCTCAAGGGCGTCCGCGGCGCCGTGGCCGACAAGCTCTCCCGCAGCCGGCGCGAGATCCCGGACGCGACCTGCTGGGTGGACGCCGACGCGACCGAGCTGATGCGGGCGCGCACCGCGATGAACGCCGCCGGAGGGCCGAAGATCTCCCTCGTCGCCCTGCTGGCCCGGATCTGCACGGCCGCGCTGGCCCGCTTCCCCGAGCTGAACTCCACGGTCGACACGGATGCCCGGGAGATCGTCCAACTCGACCACGTCCACCTCGGTTTCGCCGCCCAGACGGCCCGGGGGCTGGTCGTTCCGGTCGTCCGGGACGCGCACGCCCGCGACGCCGAGGGGCTCTCCGCCGAGTTCGCCCGGCTGACCGAGGCGGCCCGGGACGGGCGGCTGACGCCCGGTGAACTGACCGGGGGCACCTTCACGTTGAACAACTACGGCGTGTTCGGCGTCGACGGCTCCACGCCGATCCTCAACCACCCGGAGGCCGCCATGCTCGGTGTCGGCCGCATCGTCCCGAAGCCCTGGGTGCACGACGGCGAGCTGGCGGTGCGTCAGGTCGTTCAGCTGTCGCTCACCTTCGACCACCGGGTGTGCGACGGCGGCACGGCGGGCGGTTTCCTGCGGTACGTGGCGGACTGCGTGGAGCAGCCGGCGGTGCTGCTGCGGACCCTGTGACGGAGCCGCCGCCCCGGACGCCGGCGCGCACACTCTGATCGCGCGGGCTCCCCCGCGTTCCCTGTGATCGCGCGGCACCGCATACTCGGGGGGTGACCGCGTACGAGCCCTCCGGAGAACCCGGCGCCGGTACCGATCCCGCGCCGGGCCCGGCCCGCGCCGGATACGACGCCGTCGTGCTCGCCGGCGGGGCCGCGCGGCGGCTCGGCGGTGCCGACAAGCCCGGCCTCCGGGTCGGCGGACGGGCGTTGCTGGACCGGGTGCTCGCCGCCTGCGCCGGGGCGAGGACGACGGTCGTGGTCGCCGATCCCAGGCCCACCGTCCGCCCGGTGACCTGGGCGCGCGAGGACCCACCCGGCGGCGGACCGCTCGCCGCCCTCGCCGCCGGCCTCGGGCCGACCACGGCGGAGCATGTCGTGGTGCTCTCCGCCGACCTGCCGTTCCTCGCCGAGGACAGCGTCGGACGCCTTCTGTCGGCCCTCGCGGCGGGCGACGCGGACGGCGTGCTGCTCACCGACGCCGACGGCCGGGACCAGCCCCTCGTCGCCGCCTACCGCGCGTCCGCGCTGCGCCGCGAACTGTCGGCGCTCACCCGGGACCGGGCGGCCCGGACGGACGGTGCAGGCCGGGCGGACCTCTCGGGACTGCCCCTGCGCCGGCTGACCGGCGCCCTCCGTCTCGCCCGGATCCCGGACGCCGTCGCGTCCTTCGACTGCGACACCTGGGACGACATCGCCACCGCAAGGGCACGCATCAGGGAGCATGGTCACGTGTTGGATGAATGGATCACCGCAGCCAAGGACGAGTTGGGCATCGACCTCGACGTCGACACCGGCGTCCTGCTCGACCTCGCCCGGGACGCCGCCCACGGGGTGGCCAGGCCCGCGGCCCCGTTGACCACCTTCCTCGTCGGCTACGCGGTGGGTCGCTCCGGAGGCGGGCCCGAAGCCGTCGCCGAGGCGTCCCGCAAGGCCGCCGCCCTCGCCCGGCGCTGGGCCGAGGAGGCAGCCGACGCCGGTCCCGCCCCGGTCCCGGACACCGGTTCCGCCCCGGCGGGGGACATCGGTCCCGCCCCGGCCGCCGACGCCGGTTCCGCCCCGGCCGCCGGTGAACCCGGCGCGGCTCCCGGCGCCACCCCCGACACCCGCCCGGACGCGCGATGACCTCCCCCGGCACACGGGCCGATGAGGAAGCGGAGGACCGCCACGTCGAGGAGGCGCTCGCCCTCGTGAAGGAGCAGCCCGGCGCCGCGCACGGCGACCACGGCCACGCGGCGAGGCCCGCGCCCGCCACGTCCCACGGCCACCAGGGCGCCCCGCCCCAGCAGACGGGCTCCCATCACCGGGCGACCGCCTGGCCCGAAGCCCGGGCGATCGCCGAGCGTGCCGCCCGCGCCGCCGTCCGCGCCGCCCGCCGGGCCCCGGTCTCCGTGCCCCTCGACGCGGCCCTCGGCCTCACCCTCGCCGCGCCGCTCACCGCCCTCACCGATCTGCCCTCCTTCGACACCTCCGCGATGGACGGCTGGGCCGTCGCCGGACCGGGCCCCTGGGCCGTGCGCGACGAAGGCGTCCTGGCCGGACACGCGCAGCCCGCGCCCCTCACCGACGGCGAGGCCGTCCGTATCGCCACCGGCGCCCGCATCCCCCCGGACACCACCGCCGTCCTGCGCAGCGAGCACGGCCGGACCGACGAACGCGACCGCCTGCACCCCACCCGCGAGGTCGTCCACGGCCAGGACATCCGCCCGCGCGGTCAGGAGTGCCGCGGCGGCGACCAGCTGCTCCCCGTCGGGACCCTGGCCACCCCGCCCGTCCTGGGCCTCGCGGCGGCCGCCGGCTACGACACCCTCACCGTGGTCCCCCGCCCCCGCGTCGACGTCCTGGTCCTCGGCGACGAACTGCTCACCGAGGGCCTCCCGCACGACGGCCTGATCCGGGACGCCCTCGGCCCGATGCTGCCGCCCTGGCTGCGTGCCCTGGGCGCCGACGTCCGCGCGGTCCGCCGCGTCGGCGACGACGCCGACGCCCTGCACCGCGCCGTCACGGCCAGCGACGCCGACCTGATCGTCACGACCGGCGGTACCGCCGCGGGGCCCGTCGACCACGTCCACCCGATCCTGGGCCGGACCGGCGCCGAACTCCTCGTGGACGGCGTCAAGGTCCGCCCCGGCCACCCCATGCTGCTGGCCCGGCTGAGGGACGACCAGCACCTCGTCGGCCTGCCCGGCAACCCCCTGGCCGCCGTCTCCGGTCTGTTCACCCTCGCCGAGCCCTTCCTGCGCATCCTCGCCGCCCGCCCGGCGCCCGAGCCGTACACGCTGCCGCTGCGGGACGCGGTGCACGGGCATCCGTACGACACCCGGCTCGTCCCGGTCGTGCTGCGCGGCGACGGTGCCGTGCCGCTGCACTACAACGGTCCGGCCATGCTGCGCGGCATCGCCGCCGCCGACGCCCTGGCCGTCGTACCCCCGGGCGGTGCGCGGTCGGGGCAGGAGGCCGAACTGCTCGACCTGCCCTGGACCACCGGCGGAATCGGAGTGTGTTTCACGTGAAACTTCCGGGCCAGGACGCGATCGCCCGCCAGGCGGACGAACACCTCGTGACCCATCGGGTGAAACTCCCGAGGAAGATGGTCGAGCACCCGATCCGCCAGGTCGGCAAGCGGCTGTCGATGGCCCTCGTGGTGCTGTTGGCGACCGCGTTCATCGTCTATGCCGACCACGACGGCTACACGGACAACTCGGACGACGCGGTCGACCTCCTGGACGCCTTCTACTACGCCACCGTCACCCTCTCCACCACCGGGTACGGCGACATCACACCTGTGAGCGACGCCGCCCGGCTGACCAACATCTTCGTCATCACGCCCCTGCGTGTGATCTTCCTGATCATCCTGGTCGGCACCACGCTGGAAGCCCTCACCGAGCGCACTCGGGAGGAGTGGCGCCTGAACCGCTGGAGGTCCACCTTGCGCGATCACACCGTCGTCATCGGTTTCGGCACCAAGGGACGGTCGGCGGTCGAGACCGTCTGCACGACCGGGCTGCGCAAGGAGCAGGTCGTCGTGGTCGACCCCAGCGGCAAGGCCATCGAGGCCGCCACGGCCCACGGCTACGCGGGTGTGATCGGCGACGCGACGCGCAGTGACGTGCTGAACCGGGCCGAGGTGTACCGGGCGAAGCAGATCATCATCGCCACCCAGCGCGACGACACGGCCGTGCTGGTGACGCTCACGGCCCGGCAGCTCAACCGGGGCGCGAAGATCGTGGTCGCGGTCCGCGAGGAGGAGAACGCGCCGCTGCTCAAGCAGTCCGGCGCCGACGCAGTGATCACCAGTGCCAGCGCCGCCGGCCGTCTGCTCGGCCTCTCCGTGCTCAGTCCCGCCGCCGGCATGGTCATGGAGGACCTGATCAGCCAGGGCAGCGGGCTCGACCTGGTCGAGCGGCCGGTCATAAAGGCCGAGGTGGGCAAGAAGCCGCGCGAGACGGACGACCTGGTGGTGAGCGTCGTACGCGGGCACCGGGTGCTCGGGTACGACGATCCGGCCGTCGGCGGACTGGAGCTGACGGACCGCCTGATCACGATCGTGCGGGCGACACCGGCCACCCACGTGGCTCCCGACGCCCGCCCGCTGCCCCGCGACTGACGGCGCCGGACCGCAGTCGGCGCCCCGCGAGCCGCACGGCTCGCGGGGCGCCGATCGCGTACCGGCCCGTGGTTCACGGGCCGGTAGGTCACTTGCGGTTGTACAGCCGCATCGTGACCGGGCCGAAGACCAGGAGGAGCGCGCCCGCCCAGCCCAGCGTCCAGGCGATCTCGACACCGGGCCACTCGCCCGCCATCAGGCCGCGCACCGCGGACGCCAGGTGGGTGATCGGGCTGTTGTTGACGAACGCCTGGAGCCAGCCCGGCATGGTCCTCGGGTCGACGAAGACGTTGGACAGGAAGGTGAGCGGGAAGATCACCATCATGCTGACGCTCATCACCGACTTCTCGGTGCGCAGCATCAGCCCGAACATCGTCCAGATCCACGAGAAGGCGAACGAGAACACCAGCAGCAGCGCGATCCCGGCCACCACGCCGCCGACCCCGCCGTCGGGCCGGTAGCCGAGCAGCAGGCCCACGGCGAGCATCACGACGGAGGCGATCGTGTAGCGCAGCGCGTCGCCGAGCAGGTAGCCGACCATCGCCGAGGGCCGCCAGATCGGCAGCGAGCGGAAGCGGTCGAAGACACCCTTCTCGATGTCGACGTTCACCGAGATCCCGGTGTACATCGTGATCATCACGACGGACATCACGAGGATGCCCGGCAGCACGAACTGGATGTAGTCACCGGGCGAACCCGCCAGCGCACCGCCGAAGAGGTACGTGAACATCAGCAGGTTCATGATCGGGAAGGCGGTGACGTCGAAGAGCTGCTCCGGCACGTGCTTGATCTTGAGGATCGCGCGCCAGCCGAACGTCAGGGACGTGGACAGGGCGCTGGGCCGCGGCGGACGCTCCTTGGCGACCAGCAGTGCCGCCAGCGACTCGGTGCTGACCGCGGAGAGCTCCTTGCTCTCGGTGCTCGTGGCCGTGCTCATGCCGCCACCTCGTCCTTCGTGTCGGGGCCGGTCCCGGAGCCGGGGCCGCTGCCGTTCTGGGTGGCCTGGCCGGTGTCGTGACCGGTCAGCGCCAGGAAGACCTCGTCGAGGCTGGGCTGCCCCAGGGAGAAGTTGTCGACGGTGATGCCGGCCCGGGACAGCTCGGACAGCGCCCGGGCGGCCTGGTCGGCGGCCGTGTCGCCCGGAGTCACCCCGAGGCGGGCGGTCAGAGCCACCGGGTCGGGTTCCAGCTGCACCTCGGCGACCAGCAGGTCACGCAGCAGCCGCTCGGTCTCCGGCCGCTGGCCGGCGTCGCGCAGCCGCAGGTGGACGGAGCCCGCGCCGACGGACGCCTTCAGCTCGCCCTTGGTGCCCTCGGCGATCACCCGGCCCTTGTCGATGACGGCGATCCGGGACGCCAGCTGGTCGGCCTCGTCCAGGTACTGGGTGGTCAGCAGCACCGTCGTGCCCTGGGCGACGACCGCGCGCACGATGTCCCAGACCTGGTTGCGGCTGCGCGGGTCGAGACCGGTGGTCGGCTCGTCGAGGAAGAGCAGGTCGGGGGTGTTGAGGATGGACGCGGCGATGTCGATGCGCCGCCGCATGCCACCGGAGTAGTGCTTGACCTGCTTGGACGCCGCGTCCGTCAGCCCGAAGGCGGCTAGCAGCTGCTCGCCCCGCTGCCGCGCGGCGGTCTTGCCGTGCCCGAGGAGGCGGCCCAGCAGGATCAGGTTCTCGGAGCCGGTCAGGTCCTCGTCCACGGACGCGTACTGCCCGGTGAGGCTCACCCGGGCGCGCACCTCGTCGGCCTGGTGCACGACGTCGTGGCCGAAGACGCGGGCCTGGCCGCCGTCCGGCCGCAGGAGGGTGGCGAGCATCTTCACCGTCGTGGTCTTGCCGGCGCCGTTCGGGCCGAGGACGCCGTAGACCGTGCCGGTGGGCACCGCGAGGTCCACGCCGTCCACGGCCCGGGTGTCGCCGAACGTCTTCACCAGTCCCGCGGTCTCGATCGCCAGTCCGGACGTGTGCGTGCTCATGCTGGGGTCCTTCCACGTTCTTCGACTACGCGTCGCGTGCCGCGAGTGCGCGCACTTGGGTCACGCATGGGAAGACCTTTACCGTCGCGCAAATTCATCGGTGGCGCACAGGGATTTCCCGGCGGACCGTCCGAAAGTCCGAGGGGGCTCCGACCGGGGACCCAGGTGCAGGGGCCGGCGCCGGACGGGGGGAGTAGCGTCGCCCTCATGCATGCGATCACGATTTCCGAACCCGGGGGCCCCGAGGCGCTGCTCTGGACCGAGGTCCCCGACCCGGTGCCCGGCGAGGGCGAGGTCCTGGTCGAGGTGACGGCCAGCGCCGTCAACCGGGCCGACATCATGCAGCGCCAGGGCTTCTACGACCCCCCGCCCGGTGCCTCCCCCTACCCGGGCCTGGAATGCTCCGGGCGGGTCGCCGCGCTCGGGCCGGGCGTGTCCGGCTGGTCCGTCGGCGACGAGGTGTGCGCGCTGCTCGCGGGCGGCGGCTACGCCGAGAAGGTCGCCGTCCCGGCCGGCCAGCTGCTGCCGGTGCCCGACGGCGTCGGTCTGAAGGAGGCGGCGGCACTGCCCGAGGTGGTGTGCACCGTCTGGTCGAACGTCTTCATGGTCTCCCACCTGCGCCCCGGCGAGACGCTCCTCGTCCACGGCGGCTCCAGCGGCATCGGCACCATGGCGATCCAGCTGGCCAAGGCCGTCGGCGCGAAGGTCGCCGTGACGGCGGGCAGCAAGGAGAAGCTGGAGCGCTGCGCCGAACTGGGCGCCGACATCCTGATCAACTACCGGGAGCAGGACTTCGTCGCCGAGGTGAAGGACGCCACGGGCGGCGCGGGCGCCGACGTCATCCTCGACAACATGGGCGCCAAGTACCTGGACCGCAACGTCCAGGCCCTCGCCGTCAACGGCCGGCTCGCGATCATCGGCATGCAGGGCGGCCGCAAGGGCGAGCTGAACATCGGCGCCCTCCTCGCCAAGCGCGCCGCCGTCAGCGCGACCTCGCTGCGCGCCCGCCCAGGGACGGAGAAGGCGGCCATCGTGGCGGCCGTGCGCGAGCACGTCTGGCCGCTGCTCGCGCAGGGCCACGTCCGCCCGATCGTCGACCGCGAGCTCCCGATGAGCGACGCCCCGGCCGCGCACCGGGTCCTGGAGGAGAGCGGCCACATCGGCAAGGTGCTGCTGGTCGCCCCGTAGGACCGCGGGCGGAGGGGCGCTGAGGGGTGCGATGGGCCGGAGTGCGTCAGCCACGCCGCATGCGGAGTCCGACGAAGGCCAGGCCGAGGCCGAGGCCGACGAGGACCAGTCCGCTGCCCAGCGGCAGGGACCGCAGCACGGGCTCACCGGCGTCCTCGGTGTGCGCGGCCTGCCGCGCGCCCCGGGACGCGGGCGCCGTGGGCACCGGGGCGGTCTCCTCGGGCGGTACGGCGGTGGCCGGGGCGTCGGTGAGGCCCTCACCGGCGTCGTCGTCCGTCCGGTGGCCGGTGACGCCGTCCGCGCCGGCCTCCTCCGGATCCCGCTCCTCGGGCCGCCCGGGCCGCTGCCGCCCCTCGCCCGGCCGGCTCCCCGCCCGGGAGGGCTCCGGGCCGGTCGCCGAGGCGTCCATCGCCCCGGCGCCGGACGCCGACGGGGACGGCGTCGCGGAGCCGCGTGCCGCGCTGCCCGCCGGGCCGGACGCACCGGCCGACGGTGAGGCGGACCCGGCGGCTCCCGGTCCGTCCTGACCCTCCTGACCTTCGTGACGCTCGTGATCCCCGTGACCCCCGTGACCTTCGCGACCGTCGTCCCGCTGAGGACGCTCGCGGCCGGTCTTGCCGGTGTGGCCGGGGCGAACGCTGTGGCCGTCGCCGCCGCCGGGGCCGTCGCTGCCGCCGGGACCGTCCGGCTCGCGAGCCGCCGCCGGTTCCGAAGCCGCCTGAGACCCCGAGGGAGACGGGAGCACGACCGCCCCCACCGTCTCGGACCCGACGCCGTACGCCACCCCCGCCCCGCTCGGCGACAGCAGCGCGCACACCCCCACCACCCCCGCCAGTCCCGTCGCTCGCAGCATGCGCCGCCATGGAGTCACGCCCGTGACCCCCTCCCGGTGATGACAAGTCATGGAAATCGACGGAACAAGCCTCACATCTCCCTGCCACGCCGGCATTCCGGACACCGCCGGACGCGGGTGGAGCACGCCGTGCCGGGGGCACCGCCCGGGCGGGACGCGGGGGTGCGCGACAATGGCGGCATGGAGATGCCGAGGAACGACAGGTCGCCGGAGAACCCCCAGATCCTGGTCGTCGGCCAGGACGGAATGGCGCTCAGCGGCGGTGGCGGCGGGGACGACGAGTCGCGCGAGATCCCGGTGACCGAGCAGGTGGAACAGCCTGCCAAGGTCATGCGGATCGGCAGCATGATCAAGCAGCTGCTGGAGGAGGTGCGCGTAGCGCCCCTGGACGAGGCGAGCCGGGCCCGGCTCAAGGAGATCCACGCCAGCTCGGTCAAGGAGCTGGAGGACGGCCTGGCGCCGGAGCTGGTCGAGGAGCTGGAGCGGCTTTCCCTCCCCTTCACGGACGACGTGACCCCGACCGACGCCGAACTGCGGATCGCCCAGGCGCAGCTGGTCGGCTGGCTGGAGGGCCTGTTCCACGGCATCCAGACCACCCTGTTCGCCCAGCAGATGGCCGCGCGGGCCCAGCTGGAGCAGATGCGCCGCGCGCTGCCGCCCGGCGTGGGCCAGGACGGCGAGGAGCCGGGTCCCGCCGGCCGCACCGGCGGCCCTTACCTGTAGGGAACACCCGAGTAGGGGCGACAGCGCTCCGCGAGGACCGCGAAGGGCCCGGCAGCCACGGCTGCCGGGCCCTTTCTCACGTCTGCGGTTTCTCCGTCCGCGGTCAGGCGGACGGCGGGTTGCCCGTCGAGACCTTGAGCTGGATCTCCGGCATGTCATCGGGGTCGACGTCCGTGCCGGGCGCCGGGAACTGGTCCCGGACCGAGCCCTCGCCGTAGGTGTTCTCGTCGACTTCCACGACCTTCATCCGCCAGCCGGCGGAGTTGAAGCACTCCTTGACCGAGCCGATGTACTTGAAGGTGAAGTCCGGCACCTTGATCTTCTCGGGGTCGTTGTACGACTCCTCAGGCTCGGTGCACTCGTCCTTCTCGATCGTCTTGGTCTTGTCCGGCCCGCGGTAGCCCGCCGCCTTCTCGGGCGACGCGGACGCGCTGGCGGTGGTGTCCCCGCCCTTGGCGTCGTCGTCCCCGCCGTTGTTCATCATCAGCGCGCCGATCAGACCGCCGACCACCAGGACGGCGACCACGATCGAGCCGATGACGACCGTCCTGTTGCCCTTGCCGCCGCCCGGGGAACCGGCCGCCGGGGTGGAGGGCGTGAGGTTGTACGGCGGCGGCGTGGGCGCGCCCTGGTGCTGGGGGGCGTACGGCGACGGGGTCGGGCCCGTCTGGTAGCCGCCCTGCTGCGGGTAGCCGTACGCCGGCGAGTGCGCCGCGGGTGCCGGGGTGCCGTACGGGTTCGGGCCCGGGTGCGGCGTCGGCTGGTACGGCGTCTGGACGTGGCCCGGGGGCGCCGGCGCGGCTTGGTCGACCGGCGGGAACACCGCGGAGCCGACGCCCGCGCCGCTCGGCGTGCTCGCGCCCGGCACGATGCTCGGCGGGGCCGCCTGGAAGGAGGCCGCCACCCGCAGGCACTCGTCGCGCATGGCCTCGGCGCTGGGGAAGCGCTCGTTGGGGTTCTTCTTCAGCGCGCGGGCCACCAGCGCGTCCACGGCCGGCGGCAGGGCGCGGTTGACGGAGGACGGGGCGACCGGCTCCTCCTGCACGTGCGCGTACGCGATGGCCAGCGGGGAGTCCGCGTCGAACGGCAGGCGCCCGGTGACCAGTTGGAACAGCATGATGCCGACCGAGTACAGGTCGGAGCGGGCGTCCACACCGCGGCCGAGGGCCTGCTCGGGCGAGAGGTACTGCGGGGTGCCGACGACCATGCCGGTCTGCGTCATCGACGTGACGCCGGACTGCATGGCGCGGGCGATGCCGAAGTCCATGACCTTGACCACGCCGCGCTTGGTCATCATCACGTTGCCCGGCTTGATGTCGCGGTGGACCAGGCCCATCTCGTGGCTGATCTCCAGCGCCGCCAGCACGTCCGCGGTGATCTTCAGCGCCTTGTCGGCGGGCATCGCGCCCTGCTGCCGGACGTCCTCGTCGAGGACGGAGCCCAGCGGCCGCCCCTCGACGTACTCCATGACGATGTACGGCGTCGTCATGCCGCCGAGATCGTCCTCGCCGGTGTCGAAGACGGAGACGATGTTGGTGTGCGTGAGCTTGGCCACGGCCTGGGCCTCGCGGCGGAAGCGCTCGCGGAAGGCCTGCTCCCGGCCCAGCTCGGTGTGCAGCGTCTTGATCGCGACCTGACGGTCCAGCACCGAGTCGTACGCCAGGTGCACCGACGCCATGCCGCCCTCACCGAGCAAGTCGCGCAGCTGGTAGCGGCCGCCGGCGAGCGCGCGCCCCGCGTACCGGCCCTGTCCGGCGTCCTGGCTCATGTGTCTGCGTCCCCCATAGGCGTCGGCGCCGGTGGCGGCGGCACGCACGCTCGTGATCGAAAGTGCTATTCCCGGCCAAGTCTGCCCGAGGGCACTGACACGTCAAGCGCGGTGCCCGTTCCGTGACCGTACGCGAAGGAAGCGTCGCGGAAGCGTTACAGCCGGCGTACCGCCGGTACACGGAATTTGCACGACAGTACGGAACCAGGGTTTCATGACCGGTCCGTCTCGATGCCGGTCCCGGCAGCCCATCTCGGACCGGAGGCTTGCGCGGAGGCTGTAGCGTGGCCGACGGAGACCGTAACAACACCGCGCGTACCGCGGGCAGAAACGACGGCGAGGACTGATGGCACAGCAGCAGCGCGCCCAGGGCCCGTCCGAACCCGAGGCATCTGGCGGCGGTATGTCTGACGCGCCGGAGAACTGGGGCAACGGCGGCCTGGTCGGCGACGGCCGGTACCGGCTGACCCGCAGACTCGGGCGGGGCGGCATGGCCGAGGTGTTCGCCGCCGAGGACGTCCGCCTCGGACGCACCGTGGCGGTCAAGCTGCTGCGCGCCGACCTCGCCGAGGACCCGGTCTCCAAGGCCCGCTTCACGCGCGAGGCCCAGTCGGTGGCCGGCCTCAACCACCACGCGATCGTCGCCGTGTACGACTCCGGCGAGGACTTCGTCGGCGGTCAGTCCGTGCCGTACATCGTGATGGAGATCGTCGAGGGCCGCACCATCCGCGACCTCCTCCTCAACGCGGAGGCGCCCGGTCCCGAGCAGGCGCTGATCATCGTCTCCGGGGTCCTGGAGGCGCTCGCCTACTCCCACCAGCACGGCATCGTCCACCGCGACATCAAGCCGGCCAACGTCATCATCACGCACAACGGCGCGGTGAAGGTGATGGACTTCGGCATCGCCCGCGCCCTGCACGGCGCGTCCACGACGATGACCCAGACCGGCATGGTCATGGGCACCCCGCAGTACCTCTCCCCGGAGCAGGCCCTCGGCAAGGCCGTCGACCACCGCTCCGACCTGTACGCGACGGGCTGCCTGCTCTACGAACTGCTCGCGCTGCGCCCGCCGTTCACCGGCGAGACCCCGCTGTCGGTGGTCTACCAGCACGTCCAGGACATCCCGACGCCGCCGTCCGAGGTCTCCGACGCCACTCCGCCGGAGCTGGACGGCCTGGTGATGCGCTCGCTGGCCAAGGAGCCCGACGACCGTTTCCAGACCGCCGAGGAGATGCGCGGCCTGGTGCAGTACGGGCTGCAGATGCTGTACGAGCAGGGCGGCCACACCGGCACCTGGAACACCGGCCCGGTCACCGCGCACGACGGCCGGCACGCCGCGGCGGCCGGTTTCGCGGGCACCTCGGTGCTGCCGCACTCCGACCACGGCGCGTCCGGCACCCAGCAGATCCCCCAGCCGATCCTGCCGGGCGGCGGGTACGGCGGCCGTGACGACGGCGGCTTCGAGGGGCACGGCAACAAGGGCGGCGGCCGCGGCAAGCTGTGGATCCTGGCCGTCCTCGCGGTGATCGCCATCGCCGCGGGCGTCGCGCTGGCCCTGAACAACGGCGACGGCGGCAAGGGCGGCACCGACACGGACAAGAGTCCGACGGCGACGACCTCGCAGAGCAGCGACAAGGAGTCGCCCAGCTCCTCGCCCAGCGACGAGGAGACGCAGGAGACCACGGACCCGGGCACGGAGCAGGGCAACGGCGGGGGCGGCACGGGCGACGGGGGCTACACCCCGCCGTACACGCCGTCGTACACGCCGTCGGAGACCGTGACGGAGGAGCCGACCGGGGACCCGACGGGCGACCCGACCACGGATCCCACGACGCCGACGGACGACCCGACGGACGATCCGACCGGCGACCCGACGGGCGGTACCGACGGGGGCGCGACCGGCGACCCGACGGGCGGTACCGTCGGCGGCCCGACCGGCGACCCGGGCGGCGACCCGCTGGGCGACTGACGGGGAACCCACTCCACGCGCGCGTGCGGCCCGGAAACGGGCTTCACGCGCGCGTCGCGTTCTACCGGGCGTCGCGCGGACGTCACCCGGAGACGGCGGCGACGGCGCCGTCCGTGACGTGCACGGAGCCGAACCGCGGCTCGATCCGCAGGTAGACCGGCTCGAACGGCACCCCGTCCACCTCGCGCGGCGCGGGGCCGAACCGCTCGATCTCGGCGGCGCTCGGCTCATGGACCTCGCACCGGCCCACGACCTGGACCACCCACAGGCCCTCGCCGAGCCCGGCACGGCCGAGGTTGTCGGCGCCGTACGCGACGACGCTCCCGGCGCACACCTCGTGGTAGCCGAAGCTCCTGGGCATCCGCAGCAGGACCCGGCCGTCGGCCACGATGTGCCGCGCGAAGGCGAGGAAGGGCAGGGCGCGCAGGCTGGTGGCGGCCCGGCCGTGGGAGGCGCGGCCGAGCAGGCCGACGGCGAGCTGTGCGTCGGAGGGCATGGACCCACCGTGCGGGAGCGGCGGGCCGCCCGGACAGGGGCGCCCGGCCCGGCATGAGGGGACGTAAGTCCCGAATGAACCCGGCCCGCGAAACCGGCGCGGGTCGCTCAGCGGTTCTCGGCCTGGAGCCGGGCCACGAAAGCGGCGGCCTGCGAACGCCGCTGCATTCCGAGTTTGGCCAGCAGGCTCGACACGTAATTCTTGATCGTCTTCTCGGCCAGGTGCAGCCGCTCGCCGATCGCGCGGTTGGTCATCCCCTCGCCGATCAGCTCCAGGATGCGCCGTTCCTGCTCGGTGAGGCGGGCGAGCCGGTCGTCGGTGCGGGTGCCGCCGTCCCGCAGCCGCTCCAGTACGCGCGCGGTGGCCGCCGGGTCCAGCAGGGACTTGCCCGCGGCCACCTCGCGTACGGCGCCCAGCAGCTCGGCGCCCCGGATGTCCTTGAGGACGTAGCCGGAGGCGCCCGCCATGATCGCGTCGAAGAGGGCCTCGTCGTCGGCGAAGGAGGTCAGCATGAGGCACCGGACGGACTCGTCCCGGGAGCGGATCTCGCGGCACACCTCCACGCCGCTGCCGTCCGGCAGCCGCACGTCCAGCACCGCGACGTCCGGCCGGGTGGCCGGGACCCGGGCCAGCGCGTCGGCCGCCGTGCCGGCCTCGCCCACCACCTCGATGTCGGGCTCGCCCGAGAGCAGGTCGTGCACCCCCCGGCGGACGACCTCGTGATCGTCGAGGAGGAATACCCGGATTTTTCCGTCTTCGCGCACGCGCTCAGTCTCACACACCGACTCTTCCCGTGCCCGGGGTGGCCGGGATAACGTGCCGTTGTTCCGGCCCCCTGCGAGGCTGTGACCAGTAAAACTTCCGCACTTCGCCGATTTACTTGGAAATCCGAGTAAAAACGCAGGTCAGGAGGGGTTTCACAGAAATGTGGAGTACTGGGTAACGTGCCTTTCGCAGGGCGCTCGCCGGGGCACCTGTCACGCCTGTTCCCGACCGGGCCGCACCCACCCTTGTGCGACCGCCGGGCCGCAGGTGAGCCGCACTGGCTTCCGGCGAACCCGGGGGCCGGACCGACGGAGGAGCACACGTGACCGAGAGCACTGCCGCGCGCAAGCCGCGACGCAGCGCCGGAAGCAAGGCGGCCGGTACCACCGGCGCCAGGCGCACCACCCGTACCGCTGCCGCCAAGAAGGGCTCCGAGACGGAGCTGGTGCAGCTGCTGACACCCGAGGGCGAGCGCGTCGAGGACCCGGCCTACGCCGAGTACGCCTCGTACGTCGCCGACATCACCCCCGACGAGCTGCGCGGCCTGTACCGCGACATGGTGCTCACCAGGCGCTTCGACGCCGAGGCCACCGCGCTCCAGCGCCAGGGCGAGCTGGGCCTGTGGGCCTCGCTGCTGGGCCAGGAGGCGGCCCAGATCGGCTCCGGCCGGGCCACCCGCGAGGACGACTACGTCTTCCCGACCTACCGCGAGCACGGCGTCGCCTGGTGCCGCGGGGTGGACCCGACCAACCTGCTCGGCATGTTCCGCGGCGTGAACAATGGCGGCTGGGACCCCAACAGCAACAACTTCCACCTCTACACCATCGTGATCGGCTCGCAGGCGCTGCACGCCACGGGCTACGCGATGGGCATCACCAAGGACGGCGCGGACTCGGCGGTGATCGCCTACTTCGGTGACGGCGCCTCCAGCCAGGGCGACGTCAGCGAGGCCTTCAACTTCGCCGCCGTCTACAACGCCCCGGTGGTCTTCTTCTGCCAGAACAACCAGTGGGCGATCTCCGAGTCCAACGAGAAGCAGACCCGCGTGCCGCTGTACCAGCGCGCCCAGGGCTTCGGCTTCCCCGGCGTCCGCGTCGACGGCAACGACGCGCTGGCCGTCCTCGCGGTCACCCGCTGGGCGCTGGAGCGGGCGCGGCGCGGTGAGGGCCCGGCGCTGATCGAGGCGTACACGTACCGCATGGGCGCCCACACCACCTCCGACGACCCCTCCCGCTACCGGCACGACGACGAGCGGGCGGCCTGGGAGGCGAAGGACCCGATCCTGCGCCTTCGCCGCTTCCTGGAGTCCGCAAACCACGCGGACGAGGGATTCTTCGGGGAACTGGAAGCGGAGAGCGAGGCGTTGGGCAAACGAGTGCGCGAGGTGGTCCGTGCCATGCCGGACCCGGACCGGTTCGCCATCTTCGAGAACGTGTACTCGGACGGGCACGCGCTCGTCGACGAGGAGCGGGCCCAGTTCGCCGCCTACCAGGCGTCGTTCGCAGAGGCAGAGGGGGTCTGACATGGCTACGGAAAAGATGGCACTGGCCAAGGCGATCAACGAGTCGCTGCGCCGCGCGCTGGACACCGACCCCAAGGTCCTGATCATGGGCGAGGACGTCGGCAAGCTCGGCGGTGTCTTCCGGGTCACCGACGGCCTCCAGAAGGACTTCGGCGAGGACCGGGTCATCGACACCCCGCTGGCCGAGTCCGGCATCGTCGGCACCGCGATCGGCCTCGCCCTGCGCGGGTACCGGCCGGTGGTGGAGATCCAGTTCGACGGCTTCGTCTTCCCGGCCTACGACCAGATCGTCACCCAGCTGGCGAAGATGCACGCCCGTTCGCTGGGCAAGGTCAAGATGCCGGTCGTCATCCGCATCCCCTACGGCGGCGGCATCGGCGCGGTCGAGCACCACTCGGAGTCGCCCGAGGCGCTGTTCGCGCACGTGGCCGGCCTCAAGGTGGTCTCCCCGTCGAACTCGGCGGACGCGTACTGGATGATGCAGCAGGCCATCCAGAGCGACGACCCGGTGATCTACTTCGAGCCCAAGCGACGCTACTGGGACAAGGCCGAGGTCGACACCGAGGCCATCCCGGGCCCGCTGCACACCGCGCGGGTGGTCCGCGAGGGCACCGACCTCACGCTGGTGGCCTACGGCCCGATGGTGAAGCTCTGCCAGGAGGCCGCCGACGCGGCGGCCGAGGAGGGCCGCTCCCTGGAGGTCGTGGACCTGCGCTCGATCTCGCCGGTCGACTTCGACACGGTCCAGGCGTCGGTGGAGAAGACCCGCCGCCTGGTCGTGGTCCACGAGGCGCCGGTGTTCCTGGGCTCGGGCGCGGAGATCGCCGCCCGGATCACGGAGCGCTGCTTCTACCACCTGGAGGCCCCGGTGCTGAGGGTCGGCGGCTACCACGCCCCGTACCCGCCGGCGCGCATCGAGGAGGACTACCTGCCCGACCTGGACCGGGTGCTGGATGCCGTCGACCGCTCGCTGGCGTACTGAGGAGAGGGTCGTGACGACGATGACCGCAGGGTCCGTACGCGAGTTCAAGATGCCCGACGTGGGCGAGGGACTCACCGAGGCCGAGATCCTCAAGTGGTACGTGCAGCCGGGTGACACCGTCACCGACGGCCAGGTGGTGTGCGAGGTCGAGACGGCGAAGGCCGCCGTCGAGCTGCCCATCCCCTACGACGGCGTGGTCCGCGAGCTGCACTTCCCGGAGGGCACCACCGTCGACGTGGGCACGTCGATCATCGCGGTGGCCGTCGGGGACGCCGGCGCCGCGCCGGAGCCCGCGCAGGCCCCCGTGGAGGACGCGGCGGCCGACGGGGAGGAGAAGAAGCCGGAGGGCCGCCAGCCGGTCCTGGTCGGGTACGGGGTGTCCACCTCCGCGACCCGCCGCCGCCCCCGCAAGGGCGCGGAGACCGGGGCCCGGCAGGCCGCCCCGGCCGCCGCCGCGGTCCAGGCCGAGATGAACGGCCACGGGCCGACGGCCCCGGCCGCACCCGAGCCCGCCGCTCCGGCCACCGCCGGGCGCCCGCTCGCCAAGCCCCCGGTCCGCAAGCTCGCCAAGGACCTCGGCGTCGACCTGGCCTCGGTCACCCCGACCGGCCCGGACGGCGTCATCACGCGCGAGGACGTGCACGCCGCGGTGGCCGGGACCCGGGCGCCGGAGCCGGAGGCGGCCCCCGCGACAGAGGCGCCCGCCCCGTCCCCGGCGGCGGCCCCGGCGTCGTACGACACGGCGCGCGAGACCCGCGTCCCGGTCAAGGGCGTCCGCAAGGCGACGGCGGCGGCGATGGTCGGCTCGGCGTTCACGGCGCCGCACGTCACCGAGTTCGTGACGGTCGACGTGACGCGCACGATGAAGCTGGTCGAAGAGCTGAAGCAGGACAAGGAGTTCACGGGCCTGCGGGTGAACCCGCTCCTGCTGATCGCCAAGGCCCTGCTGGTCGCGATCCGGCGCAACCCGGACATCAACGCCTCCTGGGACGAGGCCGCCCAGGAGATCGTGGTCAAGCACTACGTCAACCTGGGCATCGCCGCCGCGACCCCGCGGGGCCTGATCGTCCCGAACATCAAGGACGCCCACGCCCAGACGCTGCCGCAGCTGGCCCAGTCCCTGGGCGAGCTGGTGTCGACGGCCCGGGAGGGCAGGACCAGCCCCGGCGCCATGCAGGGCGGCACGGTGACCATCACCAACGTCGGCGTCTTCGGCGTCGACACCGGCACGCCGATCCTCAACCCGGGCGAGTCCGCGATCCTCGCGGTCGGCGCGATCAAGCTCCAGCCGTGGGTCCACAAGGGCAAGGTGAAGCCGCGTCAGGTGACCACCCTGGCCCTGAGCTTCGACCACCGCCTGGTCGACGGCGAGCTGGGCTCCAAGGTCCTCGCCGACGTGGCGGCGATCCTGGAGCAGCCGAAGCGCCTGCTGACCTGGGCGTAACCGGTCACGACGGAGTCGCGCCCCCCGACTCGGGGGGCGCGGCTCCGTCGTGCGGGCGTTCAGCGAGGGGACCGGTCGGCGGTCATCGCGTTGAGCAGCGCCGCGCCCCGTTCGGCGTCGTCGACGCTCACCGCGAAGTCCGTGCGGCGGCCCCGGGGGCGTACGACCAGGCAGTCACCGGCGCGCAGCATCACCGTGGTGCCGAGGCCGCCGACGCGGTAGCCCCAGCCGCCGACCTGGGCGGGAGCGCGGACCTCCGCGCGCGCCGACTCGATGTCGCCGGGCGCCCAGCGGCGCCGCGGCCAGCCGAGCGGACCGAACGACACCTCCAGGCCCCGCTCCGAGACCCGGGCCCGCACCGAGCAGAACAGGGCGCAGGACAGGGACGCGACGGTGAAGGCCGCGAACAGGCCCCACAGGCCGCCGGGTGCCAGGCCGCCGATCAGGGCGACGAGCGCGGCCGCGGCGACCAGGCCGGTCACGGCCGCCACGAGCCGCAACCACGGGTTGGCCGCCCGGGCGAACCACGCCAGCCGCCGTCCCTCCGGGACGTCCAGGGCAGGCGTGCCCGAACCCGGCGCGTCGGGTGCCGCCGGGGCGGTCGTCCGCCGGGCGGCGACGAACCAGGCGGCCACGCCCGCCAGGAGGGCGGTGGCGAGGACCGCGACGATCCACCCGGTGACCTGACGGGCGTCCTGCCAGTGCGCGCGGTCAAGGTTGGCCCGGACGACGGCGGCCTGCGCACCGGTGAGCGCGATGCCGGTGGACAGGAGGATCGCGGCGGTCCACGGGCGTACCGCCGCGCCGTCGGCGCGCAGCAGCGGGACGGTGGCCGCCGCCGCCGTCACCAGCCAGAGCGCCGCCGGGACGAGGGACGCCGCCCACAGGGGCATCGACCCGTCGGGGGCCCCTTGGCCCAGGCTCCAGTGCGTCGCCAGGCGGTCGGGCAGCCGCTCCCGCGCCAGCAGCGGCAGGCCGGCGAGCACGGCCGCGACACCGGCCGCCCAGACCGCCACCGTCGCCCGTACCGCCGTCGTCGTGCTTCTCATGGCATCCCCCTGATCATGTCGATCACATCGGTCTTGCTGTAACCCAGCCGTGCCGCCTCGGCGACCAGTTCCCGTACGCGGATCCGCAGGCCCGAGTGCCGGTGGGCGCCCTCGGCGACGGTCACCCCCCGGCCCCGGCGGAACTCCAGCAGCCCTTCGTCGCGCAGGCCGCGCAGGCCGCGCAGCACCGTGTTGACGTTGACGTCGAGGGCCTCGGAGAGGTCGCGGGCCGAGGGCAGGCGGTCACCGGGACCGCACTCCCCCTCGGCGATGGCACGGCGGACGGCGCCGGCGACCTGCTCGTGCAGGGGCCGGGTGTCGTTCTTGTCCAGACTCAGCAGCATGGTGCTAATGAAACTATCACCATGTGCTTCATGAGTAAACGGGAACGGGCCCGTCGCGGTGGCGACGGGCCCGTTCGGGAGGGGCGGGAGGGTGTGGCGCCGGGTCAGCCCAGCTTGGCGAAGCCGTAGTTCATGAGCTTCGTCGCGTCCGTGGCGCGCTGGGACGAGGACGAGGAGGTCAGGACCGTGCCGATGACGGTCTTGCCCTTCCGCGTCGCGGCGAAGACCAGGCAGTACTTGGCCTCCGGACCCGACCCGGTCTTCACACCGATCGCCCCGCTGTAACTGCTCAGCAGGGTGTTGGTGTTGGTCCAGGGCGCCATCGTGCGGGTGCCGCCCTTCTTCGTGATCGTCTTCGCCGTGTACTTCTTCGTCTTCACGATCGTGCGGAAGGTGGAGCTCTTCATCGCACTGCTCGCGAGCTTCGTGAGGTCGCGCGGCGTGGAGTAGTTCTTGCCGTTGCCGATGCCGTCGAACGAGTCGAAGTGCGTGTTCTTCATGCCGAGGCTCTTGGCGGTGGAGTTCATCTTGCCGATGAACGACTTCACCCGGGCCGCCCGCGTCGTGCCGGTGCCGAACTTGTCGGCCAGCGCGTACGCGGCGTCGCAGCCCGAGGGCAGCATCAGCCCGTACAACAGCTGACGTACCGTCACCTTGTCGCCGACGATCAGGCGGGCGGAGGACGCGTTCTTCGACACGATGTAGTCGCTGTACGCCATCTGGATCGTGACCTTGGCGTCCAGGTTCAGCTTCGGCTGCGCGAGCACGACCTTGGCGGTCATGATCTTCGTCGTGGAGCCGGTGGAGCGCTTGGTGTCCGCGGCCTTGGTGTAGAGCGACGCGCCGTTCGCGTTGTTCATCACGAAGCCGCCCTTGGCGACGATCGAGGGCACGGCCGGTGCGGCGAGCGGCCGCGCGAGCGCGCCCTGTGCGGACGCCGACGCGGACTTGGTGGGCGCGGCCTGCGCGGGCGCCGTGGTGAGGGCTCCGGTCGCGAGCACGGCGCCGCCGGTCAGGGCGACGGCGACGGCTCTGCGGAGGCGGATGCCCCGAGTGTTCCTTATCAAGTTGATTACCCCGATTGTGTTGAATTCCCCTGGAGCGCGGCCCGGTTGAGGTCGGTGCGTTTCGGTGCGGTTCGGTCCGCGACTGTGCGACACGTGAATAGCACGAATGGTTGTGCCGTGGTGAGAGGGGGCCGCCCCGTCCTCCGCACGGGTGGCCGTGCGTCCGCATCGTGGACCCGTCCCCGCATGCGTCCCTGTTGTATCTATCCTGTCGGCATGACCACGGCAGTGAGGCAACCCCCAGCGGCGGACCGCGTCTACACCCACGTCAAGCGGGGCGTCCTCGAGCGCCGCTACGAGGGCGGGACCCTGCTCACCGAGGGCGAGCTGGCCGAGGCCGTGGGGGTCTCCCGCACACCGGTGCGCGAGGCGCTGCTGCGGCTGGAGGCGGAAGGGCTGATCCGGCTCTACCCGAAGAAGGGCGCGCTGGTGCTGCCCGTCTCCGCGCAGGAGATCGCCGACGTGGTGGAGACCCGGCTGCTGGTCGAGGAGCACGCGGCCAGGAAGGCCGTACCCGCCCCGCCGGGACTCGTCGAGCGGCTGGAGGCGCTGCTGGCGCGGCAGAAGGAGCAGGCCGCCGCCGGCGACTTCGCCGCCGCCTCCGTCACCGACCGCTGCTTCCACGCCGAGATCGTCCGCAGCGGCGGCAACGAGATCCTCTCCCGCCTCTACGACCAGCTCCGCGACCGCCAGCTGCGCATGGGCGTCGCCGTCATGCACTCCCACCCCGACCGCATCGCCAAGACCCTCGCCGAGCACGAGGAGATCCTCGACGCGCTGCGCGCGGGGGACGCGGAGGCGGCCGTCGAGGTGGTCCACCGGCACGTGGGCTGGTTCTCGCACCTGGCCCGGGGGGAGGTCCGATGAGTTCGGCCACGTCGGCCGGGAAGGTCCTGCCCGGGGATCCCCCGGGCGGTCGGCGCGCGCTCGCCGTCTGGGGGATCGGCGTCGCCGTCTACTTCGTCGCCGTCATCTTCCGCACGTCCCTGGGCGTGGCCGGCCTCGACGCGGTCGACCGGTTCCACGTCAACGCCTCGGCCCTGTCCACGTTCTCCATCCTGCAGTTGCTGGTCTACGCCGGCATGCAGATACCCGTCGGCCTGCTGGTCGACCGGCTCGGCACCAAGAAGGTGCTGGGCATCGGCGTCGTCCTGTTCACGGTGGGGCAACTGGGCTTCGCCTTCTCCCCGTCGTACGGCATGGCGCTCGCCTCGCGGGCGCTGCTCGGCTGCGGCGACGCGATGACGTTCATCAGCGTGCTGCGGCTGGGCACCCGCTGGTTCCCGGCCCGGCGGGGGCCGATGATCGCCCAGCTCGCGGGGCTGGTCGGCATGGCGGGCAACCTGGTCTCCACCCTGGTCCTGGCCCGGCTGCTGCACGGCGTCGGCTGGACGGCGGCGTTCGCGGGCAGCGCGCTGGCCGGGGTCGTCGTGCTGGTCCTGCTGCTGCTGTTCCTCAAGGACCACCCCGAGGGACACGAGCCGGAGCCGCTGCCGCACCAGGGGGCCGCGTACGTACGGCGGCAGATCGCCACGTCCTGGCGGGAGCCCGGGACGCGGCTCGGGCTGTGGGTGCACTTCACCACCCAGTTCCCGGCGATGGTGTTCCTGCTGCTGTGGGGCATGCCGTTCCTGGTCGAGGCCCAGGGGCTGACCCGGGGCACGGCCGGCGGGCTGCTCACCCTCGTCGTGCTGTCCAACATGACGGTCGGCCTGGTCTACGGCCAGATCATCGCCCGGCACCACGCGGCGCGGCTGCCGCTGGCGCTCGGCACGGTGGGCGCGACGGCGCTCCTGTGGGCGGCGACGCTCGCCTACCCGGCCGACCACGCGCCGATGTGGCTGCTGGTCGTGCTGTGCGCGGTGCTGGGGGCGTGCGGGCCGGCCTCGATGATCGGCTTCGACTTCGCGCGGCCCGCGAACCCGCCGGAGCGGCAGGGGACGGCGTCCGGGATCACCAACATGGGCGGTTTCGTGGCGTCGATGACGACGCTGTTCGCGGTGGGCGTGCTGCTGGACGCGACCGGCGACGACTACACCGTCGCGTTCTCGTCGGTGTTCGTGCTGCAGGCGGTGGGGGTGTCGCAGATCCTGCGGCTGCGCGGGCGGGCGGCCCTGCGGGAGCGGGAGCGGCTGGTGGCGAGCCGGGTGGAGACGGTGCACGTGCCCGTGTAGGCGCCCGGCGTCCGTGCGGGCCCGGCTGGGGGCTGCCGCCCCCAGACCCCCGCTTCGGCCTGGACGGCCTCGTCCTCAAGCGCCGGACGGGCTGGGATCGCTCACCGGCGTCACTGCGTCACCACGAAGTTCCGCAGGATCGCCGCCGTCAGGTCCGGGTCGCCCTCCGTCTTGATGCGGTCCGCCGCCGCCTCCGGGGACACGCGGCCGCAGGCCAGGCGGACGTAGGTCTCCCAGTCGAGCGCGAGGGTCGCGGCGGGGCCGAGGGCCGGGGACGACTCCAGGGTGCCGCGGCCCTGGATGTCGACGCGGATGGTGCGCAGGAACTCGATCGGGCCGTGCACGTCGAAGACGACGGCCGAGCTGCGCGGCGCGTCCGCCCGCTCGGCGACGACGCCCGGCAGCGCGTCGAGCAGCACGTCACGCGCCACGTGGGCGCCGGGCGAGTCGAGGTTGCCGGGGCGGCCGAGGGCCGTACGCAGGTCCTGCTCGTGCGCCCACACGTCGAAGGCGTGCCGGCGCATCGCCTCCAGCAGGGTCAGCTCGGTGCCGAG
Organism: Streptomyces sp. BK79; assembly: GCF_044142145.1. NCBI lineage: Bacteria > Bacillati > Actinomycetota > Actinomycetes > Kitasatosporales > Streptomycetaceae > Streptomyces > Streptomyces sp. BK79. The sequence continues at coordinate 161,577 of NZ_JBHVOC010000010.1, read as the reverse complement.
CGGCCCGCGCACCTTGGCGCCGGGGTCCCGCGACTCGTTCCGCAGCTGCCGGTTGCGCCGGATGATCATGTACTCCAGCTCGGACGTCATCTCCGGCGCCGTGTGGTGGCGGCGGACGTCCACCTGCATCTCCATGTACCGCTGGTGGTCGGTGGTGACGTGGAAGAGGTCGCGCGGGAGCGTGTGGATGGGACGCGGGTCGCCGAGCATCTCGGAGTCCAGGCCCAGCACATGGGAGACGACGTCGCGCACCGACCAGGCCGGGCAGGGTGTGCGGCGGTTCCACTCTGCTTCCACAAGCGGCTGGACCAGCTCGGATATCGCCTCGATGGAGTGAGTCCAGGCGTCGGCGTAGGGCTGGAGGGTGGGATGCAGACTCACGGAACGGGACCCCTCGGCGGTCGGTACACGGGCGGTGTGGCAGGTGGTGGCGGCGGTGCCAGTGGGAGGTGGCTGCGGTCGGCGTCGTCTTGAGGCTCCCCCGGCTCTCGGCTGCGCTCGATCCGGGAGGACCCCCAAGTTACGCTGCTGTGCGGCACCCCGGCAGTGCTTTCGTGTGACGATCGTAGGCCCGTGTGGACGGCTCGAATGCCAGGACGGTGGTAGTGTGCGCGCCTCTTTGCTCCAAATCGCTGTGAATGAGGACGAATCGGTCCAAGCGCGTCGCCTGCGCGTGGCGGCGCTGGTACGGGACCAGGCGGGGGCCGACCTCGTCGTGCTGCCGGAGCTGTGGACCACGGGCGCGTTCGCCTTCGAGGAGTTCGGTGCCGAGGCCGAACCGCTCCAGGGTCCGACGTACGAGGCGATGGCGAAGGCGGCGAGCGACGCGGGCGTGTGGCTGCACGCCGGGTCCGTCCCCGAGCGCGCTGCCGACGGGCGGCTCTACAACACCTCGCTCGTCTTCTCGCCCTCCGGCGACCTGGCCGCCTCCTACCGCAAGATCCACCGCTTCGGCTTCGACAAGGGCGAGGCCGTGCTGATGGGCGCGGGGAGCGAGCTGGTGACGGTCCGTCTGCCGGGGACCACCCTCGGCGTGGCGACCTGCTACGACCTCCGCTTCCCCGAACTCTTCCGCGGCCTCGTCGACGCGGGTGCCGAGACCCTCGTCGTCCCGGCCGGCTGGCCGGAGCGCCGCCGGTCCCACTGGACGCTCCTGGCGCGGGCGCGGGCGGTGGAGAACCAGGCGTACGTCCTCGCCTGCGGAACGGCCGGGACGCACGCCTCGGTTCCGCAGGCCGGTCACTCGATCGTGGTCGATCCGTGGGGCGAGGTGCTGGCGGAGGCCGGCGCGGACGAGGAGGTCCTCACGGTGGAGTTCGACCCGGCGAAGGTGGGCCGGACCAGGGAGCAGTTCCCGGCCCTCAAGGACCGGGTGCTGGGGCTCGGGACGCCGCGGCGGTAGCGGGGCGCCGCGCGTACGGGCCGGGAGGCGTGCGCGCGTTGCCTAGGATCCCGCGCATGGCACCCAGCGGTATTCCTGACATCCGTCGCGTCCGGGTGGATCCCACCGGCGCCCACTTCGCCTCGGCGTTCGAGCTGCCGGTCGCCGGGCTGCCCCGGCTGACGTCCGAGCAGTGGGTCCGCGCCAGCTTCGAGGACATCCCGCGCCCACTGCGCGAGCTGATCCGGACGGGCTGGTCGGGCGTGCTCGGCCTGCGGCTGGGACCGCGCTCCTCGCCCCGGCACGTGGTGGGGTGGCGCCGGACGGAGTGCCGGCCCGACAGGGTCGCGCTGGAGGCGCGCGCCCCGTCGCTGACGGTCCGCAATGTCGTGACCGTCGAGGAGGCACGGCTGCTCTGGGCGACGTACGTGCGCTACGAGCGCCGGGCGGGCCGGACGCTGTGGGCCCTGGCGGCGCCGGTGCACCACCTGGCCGTACCCCTGCTCCTGGGCCGCGCCGTCCGGCGCATGGGGTGAGGGCCGCGGGGGCGGCGGCCCGTCACCGTCATCGGTCGTCCCCGTCGCCGGTCACCCCCGTCGCCGGTCACCCGTCCTCTTCCCGCTCCTTCTCCGCGAGGTGGATCACGCACACGGTCAGCGCGATCAGCAGCGCCGGGTCGGCGTCGTCCCGGACGACGTCCACGCCGTAGGTGTCCCTGACCGACAGCCACCGCCGCGAGACGACGGCCAGCAGTTCACCGTCGTACTCGATGGCGAACTCCCGGTCGAGGATCTTGCCGCTGACGTCCAGCTCGGTGCCGTCCGCCAGGGCGACCCGGTAGTGGTTGCGCAGCAGGGACAGCCGCTTGCGCTGGATCCGCGCCAGCGGCTCGCCGGCCCGCTCGATCACCATCGTGTCGCGCAGGGCGAACATCTTCTGGTGGATGTCGATGAGCACCCGGCCCTGGGCGTCCTTCAGCTCCCAGGTGTCCCGCAGCCGCATCGCCTTGCCGTCGACGAGGTACGCCTTGTCGCCGTGGTCGTCCTCGATCCAGTAGTCGTCACCGAAGCCGAGGAGCCGGTCGTACACGAGGAATCTCATGTCCGACCGCTTCCCCGTCACGCGCCCGGGGACGCGGCCGGTAGGCCGACAGGAGGACGGCGCGGCGGGACGGCGGGGCGACGGGACGGCCCGGCCCCCGAGGGCTCAGGCGCCGTAGCCGTTGTTGTACCCGTCCCGGGTGTGGTGGTGGGGCCGGTCCTCGACGACGGGGGTCGTCGGCGGCATCACGACGCGGCGGCGCCGGGCGATGCTGCTGAACGTCGCTACGCCGATCAGGCCGACGATCATGAAGATGACACCGACCAGATCGAGGTTGACGCCCTGCATGTCCCAGTCGGTCGCGAACGTGAGGATGGCTCCCACGGCGATGAGGATGATGCACCCGCCGAGGCCCATGAGTGTTGCCTCCCTGTCGAATCCGGTCGGTTCCGGGTTTCCGGTCGATCCGGTTCCGTTCGGGTACCCCCGGCGGGAACACCCATGCGACACAGGGGCGTTCCGGCCGGGACGCGCCCGGGAGACTCAGCCCTCCAGGAACGCCACCAGCGCGTTCGCCAGCAGGTACGGGTCCTCGGCGCCGCACAACTCCCGGGCGCTGTGCATCGAGAGGATGGCCGCGCCGATGTCGACGGTGCTGATGCCGTGCCGGGCGGCGGTGATGGGGCCGATGGTGGTGCCGCACGGCATGGCGTTGTTGGAGACGAAGGTCTGGAAGGGGACGTCCGCCCGCTCGCAGGCGGCGGCGAACACCGCGCGGCCCGAACCGTCCGTGGCGTAGCGGTTGTTGACGTTGACCTTGAGGATGGGGCCGCCGTTGACCCGCGGGTGGTGCGTCGGGTCGTGCCGCTCCGCGTAGTTGGGGTGGACGGCGTGGCCGGTGTCGGAGGACAGGCAGACGGTGCCGGCGAAGGCGCGCGCCCGGTCCTCGTACGACCCGCCGCGCGTGAACACCGAGCGCTCCAGCACGCTGCCGAGGAGCGGCCCGTCGGCGCCGGTGTCCGACTGGGAGCCGGTCTCCTCGTGGTCGAAGGCGGCGAGGACCGGGATGTACGGCAGGTCCGGGCCGGCGGTCGCGACGGCGGCCAGGGCGGCCACCCCGGCGTGCACGGACAGCAGGTTGTCCATGCGCGGGCCGGCCACCAGGTCCCTGTCGCGGCCCAGGTACGCCGGGGGCTCCACGGAGTGGGTCATCAGGTCCCAGCCGGTGACCTCGCCGCGGGTGAGACCGGCCTCGTCCTCCAGGAAGGCGATCAGGTCGCCGTCGCGGACGGTGTCGCCGAGGCCCCAGACGGGCTGGAGGTGACGCTGCTTGTCGAGCTTGAGGCCCTCCGCGGTGACGTTGCGGTCCATGTGGATGGCCAGTTGCGGGACGCGGAGCAGCGGGCGGTCGACGTTCACCAGGCGCGTCGAGCCGTCGCGCAGCGTCAGGCGGCCGGCCAGGCCCAGGTCCCGGTCCAGCCAGGAGTTCATCAGCGGCCCGCCGTAGATCTCCACGGCGACCTGGCGCCAGCCGTACGACCCGGTGTCGGGGCGCGGCTTCACCCGCAGGTTGGGGGAGTCGGTGTGCGCGCCGACGACGCGGAACGGGGTGTGCGGGCCGGCGCCCTCCGGGACGTACCAGGCCACGATCGCGCCGCCGCGCAGCACGTACCTGCCGCCGGAGGTCCCCTCCCAGGCGTCCGTCTCCGCGACCTGCCGGAAGCCCGCCTTCTCCAGCCGCTCGGCGGCGTTCGCCACGGCGTGGTACGGCGTCGGGCTCGCCGCCAGGAAGGACATGAGGTCGTCGGTGTGGCCGCGGTCGAAGCGGGAGGGTGCGCTCATGGGTTCACCTTAACGACGCGCGAGGGCCCGCCTCCGGTAGTCCGGGAGCGGGCCCTCGTGAGGGGTGTGTGGGATTGGTGGAGGCCCGGGAGGGGCCCGCGACCGCCCTAGAACGCCGCCTCGTCCAGCTCCATCAGGTCCAGCTCGACACCCTGGGCGACCTTGCGGGCCATGGTGACGCCGGGCAGGACGTTCGCGGCGAAGAACTTCGCGGCGGCGATCTTGCCGGTGTAGAACGCCTTGTCCTTGGCGGAGGCGGTCGGCAGCTTCTCGGCGGCGATCGCGGCGCCCTTGAGGAGCAGGTAGCCGACGATCACGTCACCGGAGGCGAGCAGCAGGCGGGTGGTGTTGAGGCCCACCTTGTAGATGTTCTTGACGTCCTGCTCGGTGGCGGCGAGGTCGGTGAGCATCAGGCCGACGATGGCCTCCAGCTCGACGGCGGCCTTGGCGAGGTGCTCGCGGGCGCCGGACAGCTCCTCGCCGCCGGTGCCGAGGGCGAGGAACTTCTTGATGTCCTCGGCGAGCGAGTTCAGCGCGGCGCCCTGGTTGCGGACGATCTTCCGGAAGAAGAAGTCCTGGCCCTGGATCGCCGTGGTGCCCTCGTACAGGGTGTCGATCTTGGCGTCGCGGATGTACTGCTCGATCGGGTACTCCTGGAGGAACCCGGAGCCGCCGAAGGTCTGGAGCGACTGGGCGAGCTGCTCGTAGGCCTTCTCCGAGCCGTAGCCCTTGACGATCGGCAGGAGCAGGTCGTTGAGGGCGTGCTCGGTGGCGGCGTCCTCGCCGTTCGCCTCCTTGACCTGGATCTCGTCCTGGACGGAGGCGGTGTACATCACCAGCGCGCGCATGCCCTCGGCGTACGCCTTCTGCGTCATCAGGGAGCGGCGGACGTCCGGGTGGTGCGTGATGGTGACCTTGGGGGCCGTCTTGTCCATGAAGTTGGCCAGGTCGGGGCCCTGGACGCGCTCCTTGGCGTACTCCAGGGCGTTGAGGTAGCCCGTGGAGAGGGTGGAGATCGCCTTCGTGCCGACCATCATGCGGGCGAACTCGATGATGCGGAACATCTGGCGGATGCCGTCGTGCTTGTCGCCGATCAGCCAGCCCTTGGCGGGGTGGCGGTCGCCGAAGGTCATCTCGCAGGTGTTGGAGGCCTTCAGGCCCATCTTGTGCTCGACGTTGGTGGCGTAGACGCCGTTGCGCTCGCCCAGCTCGCCGGTCTCGAAGTCGAACTCGTACTTCGGGACGAGGAAGAGGGACAGGCCTTTGGTGCCCGGCCCGGCGCCCTCGGGGCGGGCGAGGACGTAGTGGAGGATGTTCTCCGACATGTCGTGCTCGCCGGACGTGATGAAGCGCTTCACGCCCTCGATGTGCCAGGAGCCGTCCTCCTGCTGGACCGCCTTGGTGCGGCCGGCGCCGACGTCCGAGCCGGCGTCCGGCTCGGTGAGGACCATGGTGGAGCCCCACTGCTTCTCGACGGCGATCGAGGCGATGTGCTTCTGGACCTCGTTGCCCTCCTCGAAGAGGATGCCCGCGAAGGCCGGGCCGGAGGAGTACATCCACACGGCCGGGTTGGCGCCGAGGATCAGCTCCGCGTACGCCCAGATCAGGGAGCGCGGCGAGGTGGTGCCGCCGATCTCCTCGGGCAGGCCGAGCCGCCAGTACTCGGAGTCCATGAAGGCCTGGTAGCTCTTCTTGAAGGACGCCGGGACCGGCGCGGTGTTGGTCTGAGGGTCGAAGACCGGCGGGTTGCGGTCGGCGTCGGCGAAGGACTCGGCCAGCTCGTTCTCCGAGAGGCGGCACAGCTCCTCGAGGACGCTCTTGGCGGTGTCCGTGTCCATCTCCGCGAACGGGCCGCTGCCGTACACCTTGTCGCGGCCGAGCACCTCGAAGAGGTTGAACTCGATGTCCCGGAGATTCGGCTTGTAGTGCCCCATGGCGACGGCTCCGTTGAGAGATCGGCGAGGCACTGACTCCTCGCATCTGTACACATACCGACTGCGCGTACCAAGCAGTGTCTACGATGATGCTACCCGTCGGTAATAAGAAGCAACCCCGAGCCCGTCATCTGTGACGCGGCACTCGCTACTCTTTGCGGCATGTACGGCTACGACCAGACCGCTGGCCAACAGCAGCAGCAGTACGCCCCGCCGCAGCAGCCGATGTCCGGTGGGTACGGGCAGCAGCCGCCGCTGTACCCCGAGCCGTCCCCGCCGTCGCTCGCGGACGCGGTGCGCGCCTTCACCACGGGCCAGATGTCCGCCGAGGACTTCCAGCAGGTCTTCGCGACCTCGAAGGTCTACTGCCCGCGCGGCGACAACCCCGGCTTCCTCGCGCTGCACAACACCCAGCAGCCGGTGATCCCCATGTTCACGGGGCTCAAGGAGCTGCGCCGCTACGCCGGCAAGGAGTCCAAGTACTTCGTGATCACGGGCGCCGAGGTGATCGACCTCCTGCCGACCGGCTACGGCTTCGTGCTGGACATGGAGGGTGAGCACCGGATGGTGTTCGACGCGAAGGCCGTCGAACAGATGGTCGATTTCGCGATGCGCCGGATGTACGGCTGACCCGCTGTCGTCGCCGAGGAAGCCCGGAGGGAATGCCCTCCGGGCTTTCTCGGTTTGAGGTGGCAAGAAGTTCAACGCTCAACTAAAGTGGGGCGCACACCGCCCGAGGAGGACGACATGCCTGCCGTGACCGTCGAGAACCCGCTGACGCTGCCCCGCGTATCCGCGTCCGCCGACGCCGTCGCCCGTCCCGTGCTCACCGTCACGACCGCGCCCAGCGGTTTCGAGGGGGAGGGCTTCCCGGTGCGCCGCGCGTTCGCCGGGATCAACTACCGCCATCTCGACCCGTTCATCATGATGGACCAGATGGGTGAGGTGGAGTACGCGCCCGGGGAGCCCAAGGGCACGCCCTGGCACCCGCACCGCGGCTTCGAGACCGTCACCTACATCATCGACGGGATCTTCGACCACCAGGACTCCAACGGCGGTGGCGGCACCATCACCAACGGCGACACCCAGTGGATGACGGCGGGCTCCGGCCTGCTGCACATCGAGGCGCCGCCGGAGCAGCTCGTCATGTCCGGCGGGCTCTTCCACGGCCTCCAGCTGTGGGTGAACCTCCCGGCCAAGGACAAGATGATGGCCCCCCGCTACCAGGACATCCGCAGCGGCTCCGTCCAGCTGCTCACCTCCCCGGACGGCGGCGCGCTGCTGCGCGTCATCGCCGGTGAGCTGGACGGCCACGACGGACCCGGCATCACCCACACGCCGATCACGATGGTCCACGCGACCCTCGCGCCCGGCGCCGAGGTCACCCTGCCCTGGCGGGAGGACTTCAACGGCCTGGCGTACGTGATGGCCGGACGCGGGTCCGTGGGCGCCGAGCGGCGTCCGGTCCGCCTCGGCCAGACGGCCGTCTTCGGCGCCGGCGGTTCGCTGACCGTCCGCGCGGACGACAAGCAGGACGCGCACACCCCCGACCTGGAGGTCGTCCTGCTGGGCGGCCGGCCGATCCGGGAGCCCATGGCCCACTACGGCCCGTTCGTGATGAACACCAAGGACGAGCTGATGCAGGCGTTCGAGGACTTCCAGAAGGGCCGCCTGGGCACCGTCCCGGCCGTGCACGGCATGTCGGAGGCCGGGCCGGAGGCCTGAGACGCGGGGCAGGACGACGCGTCACCCGGGCGGGCCGTCCGCGCAGGACAGCCCGCCCGGCGCGTGATCGGCTGAGGGCGTGCAGCTGCTTCCCGGTCCGGTACGTCGGTTCGCCGCCTGGTGCGCCGTCGTCCTGCTCGCCAGCGGGGTCGTCTACGTCGCCATCCGGCTCTGCGTGGAGTTCCGTACCGCGGTGACGCCGGCCCTGCTCGCGCTGCTCGGCACCGCGCTGCTCCGGCCGCTGTACCGGCGGCTGGTCGAGGCGCACGTGCAGCGGTCGCTGGCGGCCGGGCTCACCTGTGTCGCCGTGGTGGCCGTGGTCGGCGGGGCCGTGTACATCGTGGTCTCCGCGCTCGTCGAGACCGGCGACCAGATCGTGGCCTCGCTGCGGGACGCGGCGCAGGGTGTCGCCGACCACTTCGGGGCGGCGGGGACCTCGCTGGACGACCTCGCCTCCAACGCGCGCGAGCTGCTCGGCAGGTTCGGCGGCACCGCCGCCTCCGGGGTGATCACCGGGGTGAGCGTGGTGGGCGAGATGCTGGCCATGGCCGTCCTCGCCCTGCTGCTCGTCTTCTTCTTCCTGCGGGACTCCGACCGGGCCGTCGGCACCGTGCGGGCGCTGGTGCCGGCCCGCAGCGCCGACATGGCCGAGGCGATGGCCCGCCGTGCCTTCGGGGCCGTCGAGGGCTTCATGCGGGGCACCACCCTGATCGCCCTCATCGACGCCCTGTGCATCACCGTCGGACTGCTCGTCTTGCGCGTGCCCGGCGCGGTCGGGCTCGGGGCGCTGGTCTTCGTCGGCGCCTACATCCCCTACCTCGGCGCCTTCCTCTCGGGGGCCGTGGCCGTGCTGGTGGCGCTGGCCGACCGGGGGTTCGTCATCGCGCTGTGGGCCGTCGGGGTGGTGGTGGCCGTGCAGGTGCTGGAGGGGCACGTGCTCCAGCCGATGATCCAGAGCCGGACGGTGCAGATGCACCCGGCGGTCGTGCTGCTGGCGATTACGGCGGGGGCGTCGGTGGCGGGCATCCTGGGGATGCTGCTCGCCGTCCCCCTCACCGCCGCCGCGTTCGGCGTCGTCCACGAACTCCAGGCGCGTTACGCGGCCGCGGGGCCGTCCGCCGCCGCGTCGACAGGCCCCGGGGACTCGTAGACCTCGTACCAGATGCTCTTGCCCTCGCCGCGCGGGGCGACGCCCCACGCGTCCGCGAGCATCTCGACCAGCATCAGGCCCCGCCCGGAGGACGCCATCTCCCCCGGCCGGCGCTTGTGCGGCAGGTCGTCGCCGTTGTCGGTGACCTCCACCCGGATCCGCCGCTCGCCCGGCTCGCCGGTGACCTCGGCGACCAGCAGCGCGTCGGCGTCCGTGTGGACCAGGACGTTCGTCAGCATCTCGGAGAGCAGGAGCACCGCCGCGTCCAGCTGGTCCTCGCTGGGCCAGTCGTGCAGCAGGTCGCGCAGGTGCTGCCGGGCGGTGGCGATGCGCTCCGGCTCGGCCTGCGCGACCGTCAGCATCGTGCGGCGCAGCGGGGTCCGGACCACCGGGCTGTCGCCGCAGCCGCAGCCCTCGCCCTGCCGGCACAGCAGCAGCAGGGCGATGTCGTCCTCCCGCCGGTCGGCCAGCGGGCCGGTGGTGTGGTGCGAGGAAGGGCCGTGCACGGCCTGGACCAGGGCGTCGGCCAGCTCGTCGAGGTCGCCGTCGTGCTGCTCCAGGATGACGCGGAGCCGGTCCCAGCCGGAGTGCAGGTCGTGGCCGCCGGTCTCGACCAGGCCGTCCGTGCACAGCATCAGGGTGTCCCCGGGTTCCAGGGCGAGCCGCGTGATCGGGTAGTCGGAGTCCGGGTCGATGCCGAGGGGCAGGCCGCCCGCCGTGGCCCGGATCAGCGCCGTCCCGTCCGACATGCGGACGACAGGGTCCAGGTGCCCGGCGCGGGCGCTCTCCACGGTGCCGGTCGCGGGGTCGACCTCGGCGTAGTAGCAGGTCGCGAAGCGCGAGTCGGCGGGGTCGTCGTCGGACTGGGCGAGACCGTGGAAGAAGTGGGAGGCGCGGGAGAGCACCGCGTCGGGCCGGTGGCCCTCGGCGGCGTAGGCGCGCAGGGCGATGCGCAGCTGGCCCATCAGCCCGGCGGCGCGTACGTCGTGCCCCTGGACGTCGCCGATGACCAGGGCGAAGCGGCCCCCGGGCAGCTGGATCATGTCGTACCAGTCGCCGCCGACCTGGAGGCCGCCGCCGGTGGGGACGTAGCGGGCGGCGACCCCCATGCCGGGGATGTCCGGGCCGAGCACGGGCATCATGGAGCGCTGCAGCCCCTCGGTCAGCTCCCGCTGGGTCTCGGCGGCGCCCGCCCGGGACAGGGCCTGGGCCAGCATCCGGGCCACGGTGGTCAACACCGACCGTTCGTCCGGCGTGAACGCGACCGGATAGGCGAAGGCGGCCATCCAGGCGCCCATCGTGCGGCCCGCCACGGTCAGCGGCAGGAAGGCCCAGGAGCGGCGGCCGTACTGCTCGACGAGCGGCCAGGTGAGGGGGTAGCGGGACCGGTACTGGTCGGGGGAGGAGAGGTAGACCGCGCGTCCGGTGCGGACCACCTCGGCGGCGGGGTAGTCCGTGTCCAGCGGCATGTTCACGAACGGGTTCATGTCGTTGCGGGGCTGCCCGTGGTGGCCGATGACGGTCAGCCGGTCGCCCGACGCCCCGAACACCGCGAGTCCGTCCGGTGAGAACCCCGGCATCGACAGGCCCGCCGCGACCCGCAGCACCTCCTCGGTGGACCGCGCCTCGGCCAGTGCCCGGCCCGCGTCCAGCAGGAACGCCTCCCGCGAACGGCGCCAGTCGCCGGTGACCGCGCTGCGCCCGGCGGGTGTGCCCGGCGTGGGCTCGGCGACCTCCTGGAGGGTGCCGAGCAGCTCGTACGTCCTGCGTTCCGGGTCGAAGGTGGGCCGGGAGCGGCTGCGCACGATCCGGACGACGTGGCCCAGCTCGTCCATGATCCGGATCCTGACCTCGGCGAGGGTGCCCTCCGCCACGGCGAGCTGGACCACTCCGGTGACCTCGTTCCAGTCCACCGGATGCAGCCGGGCCCGTACCTGCGCCTCGGTGAGGCAGGCCCGTTCGGGGGGCAGCCCGAGCAGCCGGGCCGCCTCCGCGTCGACCGTGACCTGCCCGGCGGCCGTGTCCCAGTGCCACAGGCCGGTCGCGAGAGCGGCAAGGACGTCCCCCACCTCGGGCAGGGGCTCACCAGTGCGCATTTCCCCACTGTAAGAAGAGGTGATCGCACGCTGCCACCGCTCGCTCGCCCGCCCGCTCGCCGCAATGGGGAAGAACGGAGCCACAGGTCCCCGGTACGCTGGGGGTTGTTTCACGCTGGGGTTGTTTCACGTGAAACGCGAAACACCATCCCCGATCCACGAAGGCTGGATGAACGACGATGCATCGGTACAGGTCCCACACCTGCGGCGAGCTCCGCTCCTCTGACGTCGGCACCGACGTCCGACTGAGTGGCTGGCTGCACAATCGGCGCGACCTGGGCGGCATCCTCTTCATCGATCTGCGCGATCACTACGGCATCACGCAGCTCGTGGCCCGTCCGGGCACCGAGGCGTACGAGACGCTGGACAAGCTGACCAAGGAGTCGACCGTCCGGGTCGACGGCAAGGTCGTCTCCCGGGGCGCCGAGAACATCAACTCCGACCTGCCCACCGGTGAGGTCGAGGTCGAGGTCGGCGAGGTCGAGCTGCTCGGCGCCGCCCAGCCGCTGCCCTTCACCATCAACACCGAGGACGGGGTCAACGAGGAGCGGCGGCTGGAGTACCGCTTCCTGGACCTGCGCCGCGAGCGCATGCACCGCAACATCATGCTGCGCACGGCGGTCATCTCCGCCATCCGGCACAAGATGGTGGCCCTCGGCTTCAACGAGATGGCGACGCCGATCCTGACCGCGACCTCCCCCGAGGGCGCCCGCGACTTCGTCGTGCCCTCCCGGCTGCACGCGGGCCGCTTCTACGCCCTTCCGCAGGCGCCGCAGCAGTTCAAGCAGCTGCTGATGATCTCCGGCTTCGACCGGTACTTCCAGATCGCGCCCTGCTTCCGCGACGAGGACGCCCGCGCCGACCGCTCGCCGGGCGAGTTCTACCAGCTCGACGTCGAGATGAGCTTCGTCGAGCAGGAGGACGTCTTCCGCCCGATCGAGCAGCTGATGACCGAGCTGTTCACCGAGTTCGGTGACGGCCGCGAGGTCACCTCCCCCTTCCCGCGCATCCCGTTCCGCGAGGCGATGCTGAAGTACGGCTCCGACAAGCCGGACCTGCGCGCCCAGCTGGAGCTGGTCGACATCACCGACGTCTTCGAGGGCTCGGAGTTCAAGGCCTTCGCCGGCAAGCACGTGCGCGCGCTGCCCGTCCCGGACGTCGCGGGCCAGCCCCGCAAGTTCTTCGACCAGCTCGGCGACTACGCCGTCTCGCAGGGCGCCAAGGGCCTGGCCTGGGTCCGCGTCGGCGAGGACGGCTCGCTGACCGGGCCCATCGCGAAGTTCCTCACCGAGGAGAACGTCGCGGAGCTGACCAAGCGGCTCGCGCTGGCCCCCGGCCACGCGGTGTTCTTCGGCGCCGGTGAGTTCGACGAGGTCTCGAAGATCATGGGCGCGGTGCGGGTCGAGGCCGCCCAGCGTGCCGGGCACTTCGAGGAGAACGTCTTCCAGTTCTGCTGGATCGTCGACTTCCCGATGTACGAGAAGGACGAGGAGACGGGGAAGATCGACTTCTCCCACAACCCGTTCTCGATGCCGCAGGGCGGCATGGACGCCCTGGAGAACCAGGACCCGCTGGACATCCTGGCCTGGCAGTACGACATCGTCTGCAACGGCGTCGAGCTGTCCTCCGGCGCGATCCGGAACCACGAGCCGGACATCATGCTCAAGGCCTTCGCGATCGCCGGCTACGACGCGGAGACCGTCGAGCGCGAGTTCGCCGGCATGCTGCGCGCGCTGCGCTTCGGCGCCCCGCCCCACGGTGGCATCGCCCCGGGCGTCGACCGCATCGTGATGCTGCTGGCCGACGAGCCCAACATCCGCGAGACCATCGCCTTCCCGCTCAACGGCAACGCCCAGGACCTGATGATGGGCGCGCCCACGGAGCTGGACGAGACCCGCCTGCGCGAGCTGCACCTGACGGTGCGCAAGCCGCAGCCGAAGTAGCCACGACGGACAAGGGCCCGTCGGCGGAGCGACTCCGCCGACGGGCCCTTGCCTGCGTCATGTCGCTTCGCAGCGAAGTAGACCCTGAGTGGAATGGTGATCGGTCCGGCAGGCGCGGCGTTACCCCCGGCACCGTCCACGTCCGCGACTCCAAGTACCGGGATGTCAGCCCCCGCCTCGCCCTCGCGCCGAAGGCCCCGGACGGGGTTCGTGGCGTGCACCTGCGGGAGCTGACCTCTCGGCTCACTTCTCGGGGAGATCCGCCGCGCCGGTGCCCGGGGTGAACAGGTCCTCCGCGCGCTCCACCGTGCCGGCGCGGTCGAGCCAGTCGTTCAGGAGGGTGAGGTCGGCGCACGTGGCGATGCGCTCACGAACGGCATCGGTGATCACCAGGCCCCGCACTTCCAGCACCCGCAGCACGCCTTTGGCCTCGCCCTCGGCCTTTCCCTCGGCCTTTCCCTCGGCCTTTCCCGCGAGGTACTTCTCCTCGAACAGCGTCCCGTGACCCGGGAAGTAGGTGACGGCGTTCTGCATCAGTTTTCTCCAATGCTTCTTGGTCGGCGTGGATTCGAGACCGACTTCCACCATCTCGAACCAGTACCTCGTGATGTCCTGCTCGAAGGAGAGCAGCCCGCGCGCGACGGTTTCCAGTATGGCGGGCGCGCGGCGGCTCTCGCTGTGCACGATGGCGGAGAGCACCGCGAGGGCGGGACGCCGGGCCACCATCGCCTCGTCGGTCACCTCGGGGACGGTCTGGGGCCCCAGGACGATCGGCCGGGTGGTCTGCGTCGGCCAGGAGGCCACGGCGCACTCGAAAGGGCCCATGGCCCACTCCGCCGTGGCACGGTCCCGGCAGACCGCCACCAGCACGACCGGCAGGTCGTACTTCGCGCACAGGTACGCGACGTAGTACGACCAGCTCCGCGCCTTGTCGGGGTCCTTCTTCGTCTGGGACTCCACGGCGAGCAGGAAGTGCTCCCCCATGTCGGGCGCGAACCTGAGCACCGTGTCCACGCGGCGCTCCAGCGGCCGGATCTCGGTGGCGTCGGGGGACAGTTCGTCGAAGTTCTCCTTCGAGGGCGGCGGGAGTCCCAATGCCTCGAAGACGGGCGCGAGCGCCTCCGGATGCTCTTGGAAGAGACGGTGGGAGGCCTCGTGTGTCGATGTGACCATGCGCGCTAATCAAGCGCGCTGACGGCAGGAGCGCCTGGCATATGCCGACGCATTCACCCGTTCGGGGAGTGGGGAAACGTTCGCTCCTGCCGGGTGCTCGCGGGTGCTCGTGTCAGCGGGCCACGAACTGGGTCAGGATGGCCTGGACCTCGTAGATGTCGACGCCCTTGGTGAAGGTCTTCTGGATGGGGGCCGGGGAGCCGGAGAGCCAGATCTTCAGTTCGGCGTCGAGGTCGAAGGTGCCGGCCGTCTCGACCGCGAAGTGCGTGATGCTGCGGTACGGGATGGAGTGGTACTCGGTCTTCTTGCCGGTGATGCCCTGCTTGTCGACCAGGATCAGGCGCCGGTCGGTGAACAGGATGGTGTCGCGGATCAGCAGGTACGCGGCGTGGACCTGCTCGCCGTGGCCGAGCAGGCGCGCGTACTCGTGCTGCGCCTGGGCCGGGTCGATGCTGTGCGCGTTGCCGAAGAGTGCCATGGATGTCCCCCCACGTGAGCTGGTTCTTCCTACGATCCTCGCAAACGCGGAAGGCCCGGGAGAAGCGTCTGCCTCTCCCGGGCCCCTGCTGTAGCGAGCGCGTTACGCGGTCGGCTTCTCCTCGAGACGGGGGAAGAGGACCGCGCCCTTGGTGACCGTCGAACCGGCCGGCAGGCGGCCCCAGTCCGCCGCGTCCTGGACCCGCTGGTCCGCGAGGGCGCCCAGGTTCGCCTCGGCGCCGAGGGAGTCCCAGAGCTTCTGGGAGGTGTCCGGCATGATCGGGTTCAGGAGGACCGCCACCGCGCGGAGGGACTCGGCGGCCGTGTAGAGGATCGTCGCCAGGCGGGCCTTGCCCTCCGGGGAGTCGTCCTTGGCGACCTTCCAGGGCTCCTGTTCGGTGATGTAGCCGTTGACCTGCTTGACGAAGTCGAAGACGGCCAGGATGCCGCCCTGGAAGTCCAGCTCCTCGCCGATCTTCCGGTCGGCCTCGGCGACCGCCTTGGCCAGGCCGTCGTGGATGGCCTTCTCCGCGTCCCCGTCGGCCGTCGCGGCCGGCAGCTCACCGCCGAAGTACTTGCCGACCATGGCCGCCACGCGCGAGGCGAGGTTGCCGTAGTCGTTGGCCAGCTCGCTGGTGTACCGGGCGGAGAAGTCCTCCCAGGAGAACGAGCCGTCCTGGCCGAACGCGATCGCGCGCAGGAAGTACCAGCGGTACGCGTCCACGCCGAAGTGCGAGGTGAGGTCCTGCGGCTTGATGCCGGTCAGGTTGGACTTGCTCATCTTCTCGCCGCCGACCATCAGCCAGCCGTTCGCGGCGATCTTCCCGGGCAGCGGGAGGCCCTGGGCCATCAGCATCGCCGGCCAGATGATCGCGTGGAAGCGGAGGATGTCCTTGCCGACCAGGTGCACGTCGGCGGGGAACGTCGACTCGAACTTCTCCGGGTTCTCGTTGTAGCCGACCGCCGTGGCGTAGTTCAGCAGGGCGTCGACCCACACGTAGATGACGTGCTTGTCGTCCCAGGGGACCGGCACGCCCCAGTCGAACGTCGAGCGGGAGATGGAGAGGTCCTGGAGGCCCTGGCGGACGAAGTTCACGACCTCGTTGCGCGCGGACTCGGGCTGGATGAAGCCCGGGTTGGCCTCGTAGTGGGCGAGCAGCTTCTCGGCGTACGCGCTCAGCTTGAAGAAGTAGTTCTCCTCGCTGAGGATCTCCACCGGCTTCTTGTGGATCGGGCACAGCTTCTGGCCCGCGTACTCGCCCTCGCCGTCGAGCAGCTCGCCGGGGAGCTTGTACTCCTCGCAGCCCACGCAGTACGGGCCCTCGTAGCCGCCCTTGTAGATCTCGCCCTTGTCGTACAGGTCCTGTACGAACTCCTGGACGCGGTCGGTGTGCCGCTGCTGCGTGGTGCGGATGAAGTCGTCGTTCGCGATCTCCAGGTGCTCCCAGAGAGGCTTCCACGCCTCGGTGACGAGCTTGTCGGCCCACTGCTGCGGGCTGACGCCGTTCGCCTCCGCGGTGCGCATGATCTTCTGACCGTGCTCGTCCGTGCCGGTGAGGTACCACACCTTCTCACCGCGCTGGCGGTGCCAGCGGGTGAGCACGTCGCCTGCGACGGTCGTATAGGCGTGGCCCAGGTGAGGAGCGTCGTTGACGTAGTAGATGGGGGTCGAGACGTAGTACGCCTTCGTCCCCTGCTTCTCGGTTCCAGTGGCCGCCATGGTCGAAATCCTACTGGTCGGACGGAGATCGACTCACACGCGTTTCGGCGGGCGGACGGAGGGGTCTTCCTCGTCTCCCTCTCCGTCCGCCCGCCCGCGCGGGGCCCTACGGGCGCCAGGTGGCCAGTACGCCCTCGTACAGCTCCTTGTCGGTGAGCTCCTTGGGGGTCTCGCCGGCGAGGAGGTGGGAGGTGTTGGGCGTCTTCAGCTTGCGGAGGTAGTCGAAGGCCTTGTTCTCGGGGTCACCGAAGGCGACGAAGGAGAAGTGGACGTCCGGGTGGTCGGCCGCGGCCTTGGTGAGGGCCTGGGTGGCCGGGGTCTTGGCGTCGGGGGCGCCGTCGGTCTGGAAGACCACCAGGGCGGGGGTGCCGGGGGCTTCCTTCGCGTGGTGGGCGAGGACGGCGTCCACGGCGGCGTGGTAGCTGGTGCGGCCCATGCGGCCGAGCGCCGCGTGCAGCTCGTCGATCTTGTTCTCGTGGTCGGTGAGGGTGAGGTCGCCGGTGCCGTCCAGCTCCGTGGAGAAGAACGTGACGTGGACCGTGGCCTCGGGGTCGAGGTGGGCGGCGAGGGCGAGGGTCTGCTCGGCGAGGGCCTGGGCGGAACCGTCCTTGTAGTACGGGCGCATGGAGGCGGAGCGGTCGAGGACGAGGTGGACCTTGGCGCGGGTGCCGGTGAGGTCGTACTTCTTGAGGGTGGCGGCGGCGGCCTTGTAGGCGGTGGTGAGGCCGGGGGCGGTGGAGCGGATGCGGGTGGCTGGCGTCGCCGACGTGGCCTCCGGCTGGGGGGTGGGGGTCGCCTCGGCTTCGCCTTCGGCGTCCGGGTTCCCACCCGCACCACCCGTGCGGGATTCAGTGTCGGGTGCGGGTGGCCCCTGTGGGGCCTTGGCGCCGTCGGCGGCCGCGGGTTCGGGGGTGGGCTTCGCCTTCGCCTTCGGCTCGGCCTTTACCTCCGGCTCCGGCTCCGGCTCCGTCTTCGCCTCGGGTTCGGGCTCCGGCTTTGCTTCCGGCTCCGGCTCCGTCTTTGCCTCGGGCTCGGGCTCGGCTTTCGCTTCCGGCTGGGGCTCTGGGGCCGACTGCGGGGCGGGGGTGGGCTCGGGGGCCGGTTCGGGCTCCGCCTGTGCCTCCGGCTGCGGCTTCGGCTCGGCCGCCACCTTCGTCTCCGGCTGAGGCTCGGGCTCCGCCTCCGGCTCGGGGGTGGGCTCCGGCTCCGGGGTGGGCTCCGGCTCCGGGGTGGGCTCCCGCTTTGCCTCCGGCTCCTGCTCCTGCTCCCGCTGCGGGGACGCGGGCGTTTCCGGGGTTTCCGTCGGCTTGGGGACTGTGACGTTGGCGAAGGCAGCCTTGACGAGTTCGTGCTCGTCGGGGGAGGTCTCCGTGCGGGGCTCGGGGACCTGGGGTGCCGGTGCGGAGCCGGTGGCCTTCGGGGGGTCCGGGGTCTCGGCCGGCTCCGTGGGCGCGGTGGGCTGGGACGGGAGCTGCGGCTCCGGCGTGGTGGCCGGCGGTGCCGTCTCCTGCGTAGCACCCTCCGCCTGGGCGGCCCGTTCCTTGCGTGACCGGCCGAACACGTTCCGCAGAGAGGTGAGAATGCCCATGTGCGCAACCCTTCGCGTGAGTTGATGCCCGTTAATCCCTGGCCAGGACGGACACGTAAGGTTAGCGGCCCCGACTTGTGATCTTGTGCAGGGTCCGCCACGAACGCGCGGGCGCGTCAAGGTGGGATCGAGACGGCACGGCAATTCCCTTCTGGCTTCCGTGGGTTCACGCGCCGTTCACCGCGGCGCCCGTCTCCCGCACGTATGTGCACCTACGGTCGCGCTGACACCAAGGGCATCCAGGGATTCTCAAGGGGAGAACACAGTGCGCAAGCTCCTGCCGTTGATCGGTACGCCGTCCGGTTCCCACCCCGGCGGCCGGTCCGCCATGACCTGCCGTTTCCGGTGTGGTGACGCCTGCTTCCACGAGGTGCCCAACACCAGCTCCAACGAGTACGTCGGTGACGTCATCGCCGGTGCCCTCAGCCGCCGTTCGATGATGCGTGCCGCCGCCGTCGTCACCGTGACCGCGGCCGGTGCCGGGGCCGTGGGCGTGGCGGGGGCGCCCTCGGCGCAGGCCGCGCCGGCGGCCGGGAAGGGCCACGGGACCGGGCACGGGAAACCGTCGAAGACCCAGGGCGCGCGCGGGCTGCGGTTCGCGCCCGTCGCTCCCAACACCGCCGACGCCGTCACCGTCCCGGAGGGGTACCGGCAGGACGTCGTGATCCGCTGGGGCGAGCCGATCCTGCGCGGGGCGCCCGCCTTCGACCCGGAGCACCAGACCGCCAAGGCCCAGGCCGGCCAGTTCGGCTACAACAACGACTTCCTCGCGCTGCTGCCGCTGCCGGGCGAGCGCGGCCGGCAGATCCTCGTCGCGAACCACGAGTACACCGACGAGGTGCTCATGTTCCGCGGCTACGACGCCGCCAACCCGACCCGCGAGCAGGTCGAGATCGCCTGGGCCGCGCACGGCCTGTCCGCCGTCGTCGTGGAGGAGGACCGCCGGAGCGGCAAGCTGACGCCCGTGACGCGTCACCACCTCAACCGCCGGATCACCGCCACCACCGAGTTCCGGCTGACCGGCCCCGCCGCCGGCTCCGACCTGGTGAAGACCTCCGCCGACCGCTCCGGCCGCAAGGTGCTCGGCACCCTCAACAACTGCGCCGGCGGCACCACCCCGTGGGGCACCACCCTGCACGGCGAGGAGAACTTCAACCAGTACTTCGCCAACAGCAGCCGCGCCACGGACAAGCGGTACGGCATCGGCACCGGCGCCACCGAGCGCAAGTGGGAGCGGTTCGACAAGCGCTTCGACGTGGCCCAGGAGCCGAACGAGCCGCACCGCTTCGGGTACGTCGTCGAGCTGGACCCCTACGACCCCGACGCCACGCCCCGCAAGCACACCCTGCTCGGCCGGTTCAAGCACGAGGGCGCCACCGTACGGCTGACCCGGGACGGGCGCCCCGTCGTCTACACCGGCGACGACGAGCGGTTCGACTACTTCTACAAGTTCGTCGGCAGCAAGCGGATGCGCAAGGGCAACGGCCGCGGGGTCCGCGAGCACAACCTCTCGCTGCTCGACGAGGGCACGCTGTACGTCGCCAAGCTCACCGGCGACTCCCCGGCGATCGAGATCGACGGCACCGGCAAGCTGCCCGCCGACGGCGAGTTCGACGGCAGCGGCGTCTGGATCCCGCTGGTGACGGCCGACGAGGACGGTGCCGTCTCGCACGTCGAGGGCATGACCCCCGAGGAGGTGTGCGTCTTCACGCGCCTGGCCGGTGACAAGGTCGGCGCCACCAAGATGGACCGGCCCGAGGACATCGAGCCCAACCCGCACACCGGCAAGGTGTACGTCGCCCTCACCAACAACTCCAACCGCGGTGTCGGTTCCAACGCCAAGGCGGACGAGGCCAACCCGCGCAACGCCAACAAGCACGGCCACGTCCTGGAGCTGACCGAGCGCTGGAACCAGGCCGACGCCACCAGGTTCGCCTGGTCGCTGTTCCTGGTCGCCGGTGACCCGGCCGACCCCGCGACGTACTTCGCGGGCTTCCCGAAGGACCGCGTCAGCCCGATCTCCTGCCCGGACAACGTGGCCTTCGACGACCACGGCAACCTGTGGATCTCCACCGACGGCAGCGCCCTCGGCGGCCACGACGGCCTCTTCGGCGTCGCGACGCAGGGCGAGCGGCGCGGTGAGCTGAAGCAGTTCCTGACCGTGCCCAAGGGCGCCGAGACCTGCGGCCCGGTCGTCCAGGACCGGCGCGTGCTGGTCGCCGTGCAGCACCCGGGCGAGATCGACGGCGCCTCCGTCGAGAAGCCGGCCAGCACCTGGCCCGACGGACCGGGCAAGCTCGTGCGCCCGGCGGTCGTGGCGGTGTGGCGCGCGGACGGCCGCGACATCGGCGTCTGAGCACTGAGCACCCCTGCCGTGCGCGCCCGCTGAGCGGGGCCGGTGTCAGCCGGCCCCGTGCAGCGTGAGGTCGACGACCAGCGCGCGGTGGTCGGTGTCCGCCAGGTCCAGGAACCGGGCGCGGTGCGCGGCGAACTCCTCCGACACCAGGACGTGGTCGATCTGCACGCCGAACGCCGGCGCGGTCCGGGCCGGCCAGGTGACCGTGCGGTCGGCCCCGGCCAGCCGGGCCGCGTCGCGCAGCCCCGTGTCGAGGAGGCGGCGGAAGGCGGCGTGATCCTGGGAGGCGTTGAAGTCGCCGGCGAGGACGGCGGGGGTCCCGGTGTCCTCGGCGGCGGCGTCGCGCAGGGCGTCCAGTTCCTTCCGCCACAGGCCGACCTGGTCCGGCAGCGGCGGCATCGGGTGGGCGAGCTGGAGGCGTACGGCGTGGCCGCGCACGTCGGCGACGGCACCGGGCATGCCCATGGTGGCGGGGACGCCGGGGGCGGCCCGCAGCGGGAAGACGCTCAGGATCACCGACCCCTCGGAGCCGCCGCCCTCGACGGCCCGCCGGTGGGGGTAGTCGGCGGCCAGCTCGCGCCGTAGCGCCGCGTCGCAGGTGTACTCGCACTCCTGCACGAAGACGAGGTCGGGCTCCTCGCGCCGTACGGCGGCGATCAGCTCGCCCGTCCCCTGACCGAACTCGACGTTCGACGTCAGCACGCGCAGCTCGGCCACGGGTGGCCCGGCGGGCTCGTCCGTCGTGCCGTACGGCTCGATGAACCAGGCCAGCAGGCCGAGCAGCGCGACGCCCCACACCGCGCCGGTCCACCACCGGGCGAGCAGCGACAGCAGCAGGCCGGCGCCGGCCGGTACGAGCAGCCAGGGCAGGAAGGCGAGCAACTGCGGCACCGGCGTGATGCCGTCGGTGTCGGCGACGCGGCAGCCGACGACCACGCTCACGCCGGCGAACAGCAGGGCCGCCCACCAGGCCCCGGGCCGCCACCCGGCACGGCGGGCCGCCGGCCGGTCGCGGGAGTCCGTCCACTCACCGGTCGCCGTGTCGGTGTCCAAGTCCCGGCCCTTCACTCGTGGGGGTGATGCCCGAATCCTCCCTCAAGGACGGGAACCGGGCCCCGGGAGTTGCGCGCACGGGACGCGCTGCGCCCCGCGTGGGACTCCCCGCGGGGGCGCGTCGGAGCCGGTCGGGGAGCGCGGGGCGTCTCACAGGCGGGCGCGGGTCGGGTGGGGCGGTGCCGGGTCGACGGGGTCGGCCGGGGGGAAGCGGCGGCGGTGCAGCAGGTGGCCGTAGCGGCCGGCGAGCCAGGAGGCCAGCGCGACCGTCAGGCCGAGGACGACCAGCAGCCAGGACGCCGTGCGCAGGGTCCCGGTGAGGGCGTCGTAGACGGCGCCGGCGGCCGGGTCGTTCACCGCGTCGGGCAGTTCGGCGAGGGTGAGGCGGCGGCCGACCACGACGGCGAGGGCCAGCAGCGCGCCGCCGACGGCGGTGCCGATCCCGGCGGCCGTGACCGCGCGCCGGCGGCAGGCGGCGACGGCGATGCCGGTGAGCGCGAAGACGACGGCCGTGAGCGGGAGCCACAGAGCGGCGACGTCCAGCACGTGGTAGCCCTTCCTGAGCCGGTCCACCTCGTGGGCCGGGAGCACGGTGACCGTGGTGTGCCGGACCGGGATGCGCCGGGCGAACGGCACGTTGTCCGCGGCGAGCCGGTCCTTGACGCGGGCCGTCACGGGGGCCAGGTCGACGGTGACGGGCCGGCCGGCCGCCCCCTCGTCCCGCAGTGCGCGCAGTACGGCCTCGTGGACGGCGCGGTGGGCCGCGTTCCAGCCCTCGCGGAAGGCGTCGGTGCCGGTGAACGAACGTGCCGCGTCCTGCGCGAAGAGCCGGACGGAGCCGTTCACGGGGCCGGCCGCGACCGCGTCCACGACCCCGTCGCCCACCGTGTCGGCGACGGCCTCCCGGACGTCCGGGTCACCGGCGAGCGGTGCCATGGCGGCGACGTACCGCCCCGTGTCGGCCAGCCCGTACGCCGCCCAGGCCGCCAGCGTGCCGCACGGCGCGAGCAGGCAGGCGAGGGCGATCAGGACGGTCGGCAGGGTGCTCCGAAGACGTGGCGACACCCTTCCAGGCAAGACGCCGGGAGCGGCGCGGGCGACCGGCGTGACTGCATATGGCCCCCGCGACCGGACCGAACGGGCGTCCCGCCCGGGGCGGTCGCGGGGTACGGCGGCCCGTCCGGCCAGGAGGACGCGAGGGGGCGGTGGGGCGTGCCGTCCGGTCCGGCCCAGGGGCCGCGGACGAGCACCCACCTGTGTAGCCAGCCAGCCAGCCCCGCCCCCCGGCCCCGGTCTCGCCCCCCCGCCCCGCCGACGGGGCCGCCCGTCAGGCGATGCGGTGGCCCGTCGCGTCCTCGTGGGTGTAGTAGCGGTAGAACAACGCGGCGAAGACCGCCGCCGCCAGCAGCAGGGACACGACGACGCAGGTGAACATCGCCACGCCGCTCTGCGCGTACAGGAACCCGAGCGCGCTGCCCGCGAACGCGCCCCACAGCACCGCGTGCCCCTCGCGCGGCAGCCGCTGGGCCACCGCCCGGACCACGGCGTAGAGCACGACGAACGCGAGGACGGTCAGGAAGCCGAACAGCAGGTTCCAGCCGGTGATGGGTCCGCCGTGGCGGTTGATGGACGCGGCCCAGTAGCCGTAGACCAGCCCGATCCCGACGGGCACCGCCCACTTCGCCACCTTGTGCGTCCGCTCGTCGAAGACGTCCGGCGTCGTCGTACGGGCGCCCGGGCCCGTCCCGGTGGAAGTTCCGGTGGACGTCCCGGTGGACGTTCCGCGTGCCGGTACCGCGTGAGCCATGGGAGCACTCCTCTCGCCTCGCCCCCGACTACCAGCGCACACCTGTGCGGCCCGGGCGGCAAGTCAGGATGCGTGCCGCCGGGGAGCGTGTTTCGCTGGGGCCCGTGAGGGGTCGCGTCCGCAGGCCGGAAGGCGGCCGGTGGCGGCTGCTCGGCCGGCTCGTCCACGCCGCCGGCCGGGGCGACGCCGTGTCCCGGCACGAACTGCTCAGCGTGCGCGGCCACAGCGTGGCCTGGCTCTTCCCGCTGCTGATGCTCGCCGGCATCGTCCTGGCCGACACCAGGACCGGCAGGTACGAGATCATCTCCTGGACCGTCCTCGTGCCCGGCGTCGCCGCCGCGATCTGCGGGGTGCGGACCACCGCCCTCTACGCGCTGGCCGCCGTCGGCGTCTACGTCCTCGCCGACACCACCTGGCAGCACCGCGAGCAGACCGGGCTGCCCGGCCTGTTCCTGGTCACCGTCGGCGGGACCATCGCCGTGGTGGCCGCCGCGGTCCGGGTCGACGGCGAGCGGCGGATGCTGCACATGCGGGACATCGCCGACACCACCCGCCGCACCGTGCTGCGCCCCCTCCCGCCGGGCTTCGGCGGCCTCGACCACGCCGCCGTCTACCTCTCCGCGGACACCGTGGCCCGGGTCGGCGGCGACTTCTACGACATCCAGCCCGGCCCGCACGGCACCCGCGTCCTGGTCGGGGACGTCCAGGGCAAGGGGCTGGGGGCGGTGGAGACGGCCGCCGCGCTGCTCGGCACGTTCCGGGAGGCGGCGTACCACGAGCCGGACCTCGCGACGGTCGCCGAGCGCCTGGAGATCCGCATGCGGCGCCACCGCTCGCACACCGCCGCCCTCGGCCACGCCGACGGCGACCGGTTCGCCACCGCCGTGCTGGTCGGCTTCTCGGACGACCTGCCCGACGCCGTGGACGCCGCCGTGTTCGGACACGAACCCCCGCTGGCGGCCGGCCCCGGCGGCGTGCGGCGGTTGCCGGCCGTCGGCGGGCTGCCGCTGGGCATGGGCGACCTCGTCCCGGGTCCGAAGACACCGCCGGTGCACCGGCTGGCGCTCGCCGCGGACGAGACGCTGCTGGTGGTCACCGACGGGGTGACCGAGGCGCGCGACGCCGAAGGGTGCTTCTACCGGCACGCCGAGGCGGTCACCGACGCCGTCGCCGCCGACCCCGCGAACGCCGAGCCGTCGCGGCTGGTGGCACTCGTGCGGGACGGCACGCTGCGGCACTGCCGGGGGCGGCTGGAGGACGACACCACGGTCTTCGCGGTACGGCGGCGGGAGGGGCCGGCCGGTGACTGAGTGTCCCGCTCCGCGACCGCAGCGGTTACGGTGCTGCCGTACGTGATCGACAGGGGGAGGGGACATGCCCGGAACCGTGCTGCTGCTCGCGGCGTCGCCCGTGGGCCGGGGAGGGCTGGTGGACGCCGCGTCCGTGCTCCCCGTGCTCGCGGCCGTGCCGCCGGCCGTGCTCTCCGGCACCGACACCGCGAACGTCGTCGAGCTCGCCGACCCGCTGGAGCCGCAGGCCGTCCTCACCCGGCTGCGGGCCGCGGCGGCGGCCCCCGGACCGCTCACCGTCTACGTCGTCGGCCAGCTCCAGCTGGACCGGCGTCAGCGCCTGCCGCACCTGGCGCTGGCCCGTACGACACCGGCGACCGTCCGCTACACGGCCCTGCCCTGGCACTGGATCCGGGAGGAGCTGCGGCTGCGGCCGAGCGGCGCGACGACGCTGCTGCTCGACCTGCACGCGGACCAGGAGACCTGGCAGTGGCTGCGGGCGAACCCGCTGGACTGCGGGCGCAACAACGCCGTCTACGGCCGCGTCGCGCCGCCGCCCTCGCGGCGGACGGTGGGGGCCCCGGCGTACATGCGTGCCGTCGCCACGATCCTGCGCAGCGGGCACCGGCCGCCGCCGGACGAGCTGCACCGGCAGGCGCTGGCCCGTGCCGCGGCCGAGGATGCCGTGGGCGGCGGGCCGGCCGGCGCGGACCTGGTCCTGGCGGCGCCGGGACCGGTGGAGGGCGACCCGCACGCGGTCATCGCCGCCGCCGTGCAGTCGGGGCGGCACGCGGACGCCGACGCGCTCGCCGCGCGGTACGAGCGGGCCGCCGCCCACGCGCACGGGCCCGGCTCGGAGGACGCCCTGCACTGGACGGAGGTCCGGGCCGACCTGGCGATGTTCGCGGGGGACCCGGTACGCAGCTGCCGGGCGTGGCTGACGGTGGCCGAGGCCCGGCTGGGCGCCGGGCAGCCGCCCGAGGCACCCGCGGTCGAGGCGGCCGTCGACCGGGCCCACCACCAGTGGGGGAAGATCCGTGACACCGGGCCCGCCCGCGAACTGGGCGCCGCGCTGGCCGCGCTGCGGGGCCGGGTGCCCGGCAGGCGCGAGGGCGCACTGGACCACGTGCGGCGGGAACTGAGCCGGTTGCAGACCCAGGGGTGAGCGGGGCCGATGCCTGGCGGTCCCGGCTGTCCCCGGCGGTCCCGGCGTCCCGGCCGCCTCAGCCGCCGGTGCCGTCGGAACCGCCGGTCAGGGAGTCCGGGACCGGGGCGGTGTCCGGCGCGGGGGCCGTGGGAGGCGGTGCGACCGCGGCCGTCGGGCCCACGCCGGCGGCCAGCTGCAGGCAGGCCACGGCGGCGACGGCGGCGGCGAGGGCTCTGACGTGGCGTTCGGCGGTGCGGGGGCGGTCGGGCACGGTGTCCTCTGACGGGCTCGTACGGGCCGTGTGCCAAGCTCGGTCGAGCAGACTCGATCCACGATTCAACCTAGGGCCGTCGGAGCACGACGGCAAGAGCGGCCGGCTGGAGGCGGCCCCCGACGCCTGCCGCACGGGCCTCGGACACCGCACGGCGCCCGGCACGACGAACCTGGGGCCGGCCGGCCCCGCGCAGCAGCCGCTGCAGAGGGCTCCCGGCCCGGCCGCACGGGCCGGTGGAACTCCTGCGGCCCCCTGCGTCCGAGAGCGCCGGTCGCCCGCCCGCGGACCGCGTCCCGCCTCGGGTTTCCCCGGGTCGGGCAGGGGTAGTCGTGCCCCGGCCGCGTGAACGAAGGAGGCGGTGTGCGTGCGGCCCAGCGACGAACCCCGGTGGCCCCCGGACGAGCCGCACGCCGCCGAGCTGATCGCGGCCCGGCTCCGCGGCGCGCCGCCGGGCGAGGTGCCCGCACGGCTGTGCGAGCTGGCGGTGCGCCTGCTGCCGGTGAGCGGGGCGAGCGCGTCGCTGCGCGGCGAGGGCGTACCGGTACGGCTGTGCGCCAGCGGTGACCGGGCCTCGTACCTGTCGGAGATACAGACCACCCTCGGTGACGGGCCCTGTGTGAGCGCCGCCGGATCGGGCGTCCCGGTGCTCGCCGGCGACCTGACGGCGGGGGCCGACGCGGGCCGGTGGCCCGTCTTCGCCCAGCAGGCGACGGCGGTCGGCGTACGGGCGGTCTTCGCACTGCCGCTCGGCAGCGACGGCGTCTGCCTGGGCACCCTCGACCTCTACCGGGACGCCCCCGGCGCCCTGACCGGCCCGCAGCTGCGTCTCGCCCGGCTCGTGGCCGGGATCATGACCGTGGCGCTGATGGCGCTGCCGCTCGGGGAGGATTCCTGGCTGGACGAGCTGGCCGGGGACCACGACGAGGTCTACCAGGCGGTCGGCATGATCATGGCCCAGCTGGGTGTCGGCGCCGACGAGGCCCTGGCCCGCCTGCGCGGCGACGCGTTCGCCCGGGGCCGCACCGCCCACGACGTCGCCCACGACGTGCTCACCCACCGCCGCCGCTTCGACCGCGACGCCCCCTAGGACCTGCCCGCCGGTCCCCGGCCTCTCCGGCCCCCGGCCTCCCCGGCCCTCGTACGGCGTCGGCCTCCCCGGCCCCCGCAGGCCCCGGCCCTCCGGGCGCGCACTCGCGCGCCCGGAGGGCCGGGGCGGTTCGGTACTACAGGCCCAGCCACACCGTCGTGTCCGGGCCCAGGCGGCCGTCGTCCAGCGGCGCGCTGCTCAGCAGCACCTCACCGGCCGGCAGGTCGACCGTGGTCGCCGACAGGTTGGTGACACAGCGCCAGCCGTCCGAGCGGTCGAACCGGAGAACTCCGTCCGGGACGTCGTCCGCCCAGGTCAGCGACTCGCCGTCGAGCAGCTTGCGGCGCAGGCGCAGAGCCGTGCGGTACAGCTCCAGGGTCGAGCCCGCCACCCCGTCCTGCGCCTCGACGGCGTACGCGGCGAAGTCCGGCGGCTGCGGCAGCCACGCCCCGCCGGTGCCGAAGCCGTACGACGGGCCCTCCGTCGTCCACGGCAGCGGCACCCGGCATCCGTCGCGGCCCTTGCGGACGTGCCCGGTCTGCTCCCAGATCGGGTCCTGGAGCACCTCGGTGGGCAGGTCGGCCACCTCGGGCAGCCCCAGCTCCTCGCCCTGGTAGACGTAGGCCGAGCCGGGCAGCGCCAGCATCAGCAGCGTCGCCGCGCGCGCCCGGCGCAGTCCGGCCGCCGCGTCGACGGCCGGCGCGTGGCCGCCGGACAGCAGCCAGGCGTCCTTGTCGGTGCCCGGCGGGAGGGCGAGGCGGGTGGCGTGCCGGACGACGTCGTGGTTGGACAGCACCCACGTCGCCGAGGCACCGGCGGCGTGCGCGTCGGCCAGCGAGCCGGTGATGATCTCGCGCAGTTCCGCCGCGTCCCAGCCCGCTTCGAGGTACTCGAAGTTGAAGGCCTGGCCCAGTTCGTCCGGGCGGGCGTACAGCGCGCGCCGGGCGCCCGGGACCCAGGCCTCGGCCACCGCCATCCTCGGCGGGGTGTAGGTGTCGAAGATCTTGCGCCAGTCCCGGTAGACCTCGTGGACGTCGTCGCGGTCGTAGAACGGGTGGGTGCCGGGGGCGAACCCCGCGAGCGCCGCCTCGCTGCTCAGCTCGGGCGAGCCGAGGTCGCGCAGCGGCTCGGTGAGGTCCTTGACCAGGGCGTGGGCGACGTCGACGCGGAAGCCGTCCACGCCCCGGTCGCACCAGAACTTCAGCGTGGTGCGGAAGTCGGCGCGGACCTGCTCGTTGTCCCAGTTCAGGTCGGGCTGCTCGGGAGTGAACAGGTGCAGGTACCACTGCCCGTCGGGCACCCGCTTCCAGGCGCTGCCGCCGAAGACGGACTGCCAGTCGGTGGGCGGGAGTTCGCCGTGCTCGCCGCGGCCGTCGCGGAAGACGTAGCGGTCGCGGGCGGCGGAGCCCGGGGCGGCGGCCAGGGCCTCTTGGAACCAGGCGTGGCGGTGGGAGCTGTGGTTGGGGACGAGGTCGACGATCACCTTCAGGCCCAGGCGGTGGGCCTCGGCGGTCATCGCGTCGAAGTCGTCCAGGGTGCCCAGGCGCGGGTCGACGTCGCGGTGGTCGTCGACGTCGTAGCCGCCGTCGGCGAGTTCGGAGGGGTAGAACGGGCTGAGCCACAGGGCGTCCACGCCGAGGGCGGCCAGGTGGGACAGGCGCTGGGTGACGCCGCGCAGGTCACCGAGCCCGTCGCCGTCGGCGTCGGCGAAGCTGCGGGGGTACACCTGGTAGATGACGGCCTGCCGCCACCAGTCGGGGTCCTGGGACGACAGATCGGGCGTGCTGGTGGTGCTGCGTACGGACACGCGGTCTCCTTCGCGAGCGTGCGGGCGACACGAATAGATCTGTCCACATCACCCGAAAAGTGAACCCGCGCGCCCGCGACGCGCCGGGGCCTACGCTCCTCGGCGTTCGACCGCTCCCAGGTACAGGTCCACGTACCGGGCCACGTCCACGTCCAACGCCACGTCCACCAGAGGCTGTTCGCGCGTTCCTTCGTGCAGTTCGGACTCGCCGGGGCGGGCGCGGCGGTCGACGATCGTCTGGCCGCGGGCCGGCCCCGGGGCGAGGGAGACCTCGACGGGCAGCCGGCGGGTGGTCAGGCCCGCCGGGTCGATCACCGCGCAGACCGCGCCCGCGTCGCCGAGACCGCCGCCGGGGTCCGACTCGTCGGTGGCCGGGCCGCGGTGGGCGAGCAGCTCACCGGCGAGGCGGGTGCCGGGCTCCGTACTCGCCCGCAGCCGCCGCACGTCCGGTCCCGGGACGATCACCCGCTGGAACACGTCCAGCCCGTACATCGTGATCGGCACCCCGGCGGTGAGCAGGATCGCGGCGGCCTCCGGGTCGTGCCAGACGTTGAACTCGGCGACCGGCGTCGCGTTCCCCGTGGCCACCGCGCCGCCCATGAACACGATCCGCTCGATGTTGCGGGTGACCTCCGGGTGGGTGCGCAGGAGGAGCGCGATGTTGGTCGCCGGGGCGGTGGGGATCAGGGTGACCGGGCGCGGGGAGGCGAGGATCTCCCGGCGCAGCAGGGCCACCGCGTCCACGTCGACGGGGGTGCGGCCGGGCGCGGGCAGGCCGAGGTCGCCCATGCCGTCGTGGCCGTGCACGTGCCGGGCGGTGCGCACGCCCTCGATCAGCGGGCGCTCGGCACCCCGGGCCACGGGGACGTCGCCGGCGCCCGCCTGCTCCAGGACCGTCAGGGTGTTCCGTACGACCCCCTCCACGTCGGTGTTCCCGGCCACGCAGGTGACCGCGCGCAGGTCGAGTCCGGGGTGGCGGACCGCCAGGAGCAGGGCCAGGGCGTCGTCGATGCCGGTGTCGCAGTCGATGATCACCGGTATGGGCGGCCGGTCGGCGGAGGCGGTCGTCACTGCGGGCTCCTCGGGCTGGGGGGCGGGCCCCGGTGACCCTACGTGGGGGCGCGGGGCGTCGTCCCACCGCCCGGGAGGCCGTCGGAGGATCGCAGGCCGCGTCAGTAGCGCACCGCGCGGGCCACCACCGCGCGCGGCTCCCCGGGCAGGTCGTGGCTGCTGCGGGCGGTGGCGCGGCCCGACTCCCCGGCCGGTACGTCGGGGACGGTGACGACGACCGTGTCGAGGAGGGTGCCGCCGGCGTCCGTGTAGTTCACCTGCACCGCGAAGGACTTGGCGGAGCCGGCGGTGTTGCGGGCGGTGACCTCGACGGTGGTGCGGCCGTCGGTGCCGGTCCCGGGGGCGCCCAGCCGCACGTCGCCCTTGACGTCGGCGCCTCCCTGGATGTCCTCCAGCCACCGCCCGGCCTCCGCCGTCGCCGAGGCCACGGCGTCCGAGCCCCGGGAGGCCAGCGAGGAGGCCGCCGACGCGGCCCGGCTCGCGGCCTCGCTGCCGGCGTCCGACGGCGGGTCTCCGTCGCCGCCGCCGTCGGAGCACCCGGCGAGCACGGCGCCCGCGAGCGCCACCGCGCCGACCGCCCGTCGTACCCGGTGACCGGCCATGTCGCCTCCAGGGGCCTGGTGAGTACGCGTCCGCCCGCGCGAGCACGCGGGTCCCCTCCAGTGAAGGACCGCGGGTGCGGTCGCGCACGCGGCGGTGGCCGTACGGGGGACGGGGGACGGCGGATGCACGGGCCCCGACCCGCCGCGACGTGCTGGTCACGGCGGGCCGGGGGGCCGGGGCGGGGGCTGAGGGCTGGGGGCGGGGGGACGAGGGCTGGAGGCGGGGCTGGGGAGGAGGGCCAGGCGGACGTGTCCGGTCGGTCAGACGTGTCCGGGGCCGCCGCTGCCGAAGGCTCCGCTCGAACCCGGCTGCCAGCGTCGCCGGCTCTGGTCGTCACCCCGGCGGCTGCCCGAGTGGCGGAGCTCGTACGGCATGAGCCGCGGGCTCCCGTCCGTCGTCAGCGGGATCTCGTCCGGTTCCCGCATCTCCCGTTCCTCGTGGACGGCGCCGGTGGCGGGGAGCTTGCCGTGCTCGTCGGCGTGGGGGCGCTCGGGTTCTCGTTCCATGACCCTCAGGCCCATGCGTACGGCCCAGATCAGCGCGCCGGCGATCACCAGCCCGCCGATGAAGGCGACCGTCATGTTCAGCGCGTGGGAGGACGCGGCCAGCAGTTCATACGTTGCCGTACTCATGTTCTGATTATGTACCCCCAAATGGGATAAAGCGCCAGGAATCTCCCATCGGGCTTCCGGAGGGCCCGCGAGGGCGGTCCGGAGGTGTGATTGGGAGGCCCGGGAGCCTGGTACCCGGCGCGCAGTGCGGCGGCACGGCACCGAGCCCGAGCCCGACCGCCCACCCGCGCCGCCGGTGGAAGGAGCGCCCGCATGACCGCGCCGCTGACGGCCGACGCCCACGCGTACGGCCTCGTCGGGGACGGCACCGCCGACGACGGGCCGGCACTCCAGAAACTGGTCGACGCGCTGGGGGACGCCACCGCGGCCGACGGACGGCCCCGCACCGTGCGGGTGCCCGCCGGCCGGTACGTGATCCGGGACCGGCCCGTGCGCTGGCGCAGCGGCGTCTCGCTGACCGGCGCCGGACGCGGCGCCACCTGCTTCGCGCTCACCAACCCGGGCGCCCCCACGCAGCCGGTCCCGCTGGCCTGGTTCACCACCGCCCAGCACGGCGCCGGGCGGGAGAACCACATCGCCGACGTCACCTTCGCCCACTTCGAGATCGACGGCTCCGGGGTGCGGACCGAGGAGTACGAGGTGCTGGCCAAGGGTCTCGGCCTCCAGTACGTGCTGCGCGGGCGCTTCAGCGACCTGTACATCCACGACACCGCCGCCACCGGCTTCGGGTGCGACTTCCTCCAGGACACCGTCGTCGAGGGCGTGCTCGCCGAGCGGTGCGGGCGGCAGGACCCCGGCGAGGAGATGGGCGGCGCGGGCATCGGGATCGGGGTCGGCGGCTGGGGGCCCGTCGAACGGCTGGCGGTGACGGACTGCACGGCCCTCGGCAACGGCACCAACGGCATCTTCCTCGAACTCCAGCAGGACGACTGGGTCCCGCCGCGCGGCATCCGCGTCACCGCCTGCCACACCGAGGGCAACCGCTACGGCATCTCCGACTGGGGCGCCGACGGGCTGCTGGTCACCGGCTGCGTGATGACCGGCAACCACGTCGCCGGGTTCGACGTGTCGGCGCAGGGCACCACCAGCGTCGGCGGGCGCGGCGGCATCGTCACCGGGTGCGTGATCGACGGCAACGCCGGGGACGGGATCGCGCTCGGCAACACGCCGGGTCCGTACGCCTTCCGCGGCAACCGCGTCAGCGGCAACGGGCGGTACGGCTACTGGCAGCACAACCTGGCCGGCGGTGACCAGGAGGCCGCCACGGACATCGTCCTGGAATCCAACGACCTGCACGACAACGGCCTGGACGGCATCCGCGTCGACGCCCCGCTGCACGAGCCGGCGATCCACGGCAACCGGATCCGGAACAACGGCCGCCGTGCCGCGCCGGCGACGCGGGGCGGCGGCGCGGGCGTGACCTGCGGTCCGCTGTCGCTGACCGACCGGAACGCCCACTGGCTCCCCGGCGGCCACCGCGGCAAGGAGCTGACGGTCGCCGGCCCGGACGGCGAGGTCACCGCCGTGGTCACCGACAACACCGCCACCGGACTCACCCTCGCCCCCGAACGCCCCGGCGCGACGACCGCCTGGCCCCACGGCTCCGGCGCCGGGGGCCAGGACGGCACCCCTGCCCCCGGCGCCGCCTACCGCCTTCCCGGCTCCCCCGCCCCGCGCACCGGCCTCACCGCGGCCGCCGCCGTGACCCACCCGTACGTGCACGGCAACCGCGTCCGGGACGACGGGCGCCCGCGCACCCAGACGCACGCCCTGTGGATCGCGCCCGAGGCCACCTGGACGGGGGGCCGGATCTCCGGCAACGACTTCGGCGGCAACGCCTCGGCGGCGACCCGCTTCGACTCGGCCCCGAGCGGCGGACGCTGGCGGGACAACGACGGCTGACGCTGGCGGACGACGACCGCTGAAGCTCGCGGACGACGACCGCTGACGCGGCCCGCGCGCGGCGGACCCGGCACGCCGCGCCCGGCACGCCGCGCGTTCCTCAGGGGGCCCGCAGCGCGTCCACCGCGATCCGGGCCGCCGTGCCGATCACCGCGTCCGCCGCCGGGAGGGTCGCCGCGGTCTGGGCGGTGCGGGTGAAGACGGCCACGGCGTAGCGGCCCCCGTCGGGGTACTCGACGACGCCGACCTCGTTGCGCAGGGTCGGCAGGGTGCCGGTCTTGCCGGCCACGTGGACGTCGTCGAAGGGGAAACCCGAGGCCAGGCGGTGCGGCCAGACCTGGAGGCCCATGACGCGGCGCATGGCGGCGCCGTACTCGGGCGGGCACGCCTCGTCCCGCCACAGGGCGCCGAGCAGGCGGGTCATGTCGCGGGGCGTGCTGTGGTTGGTGCGGGCCGGGTCCAGGGCGCGCAGCCGGGTGATGACGTGCGGGTCGGTCAGCGCCCGGGCACCGTCCGGACCGGCGTCCTCGCGCATGGTCTCCAGTATCTCGCCGAAGCCGTACACCGCCCGCGTGCGGGTGAGGCCGAGCCGGGCCGTGGTCCGGTTGACGGCGTCCAGGCCCACCCGTCGCAGCAGCAGGTCGGCGGCGGTGTTGTCGCTGACGGACATCATCAGCAGCGCGGCGTCGCGCAGCGACAGCCGGACCGGGTCGAGCATGGCCGCGAGCCCGGTGGGCCCCGGGGTGCGCCCGGCCGGCGGGCACGCGACCTGCTCGGTGAGGTCGAGCGCCCCGGCCGCCGCCAGCTCGTGCAGCGTCACCAGGACGCACACCTTGTGGACGCTGGCCGTGCACACCGGCTGGTCGGCGCCCGCCTCGACCTGCGCGCCGGAGTCGAGGTCCACGGCGTGCAGCCAGCCGGTGACCCCGGCATCGGCGAAGGCCGCGTGCAGGCGGCCGGTGACGGCGCTGTCGGTCACAGCCAGAACTCCGATGCCGGACGAAGGTGCAGGGGCCGGGCGCCGGTCTCGGCGCGGGCGCCGGCCGTGGTGCGCAGGGCGAGGGTGGCCGCGTCCGCGAAGGCGCCGACGGCGGCGTCGCCGCGGCCCCTGGGCCACGCCACGGAGTGCCGCCAGGCCAGCGGGTCCCCGGCCAGCGGCCGCCAGACCAGATCCGGGTCGGCCGGCGCCGCGAGCCGGGTGTCGCGGGGTCCGAGGGCGACGGCCCGGGACGACAGCACCAGACCGCGTACGAAACTGGCGCCCTGGCCGTGCCGTACGGCCGCCGGCGTGTAGCCGCCCCGGGCGCACGCGGTGAGCAGGTCGTCGTAGACCGCGGGGGCGTTCTCGCGCGGGAAGAGGACCAGGTCGTAGCCGGTGAGGGAGGCGAGCGGCACCGCGTCGGGCTCCGCCTCGGCGGCCCCGCGCGGCAGCAGCACGCCGAGGTCGCGGCGCAGGACCGGGCCCAGTTCCAGGCCGGTGACGTCGCAGGGGTGGTGGATGAGGCCGACGTCCAGTTCGTGCGCGGCGAAGCCGGCGAGCTGCTGGGCGGTGGACAGCTCGTGCAGCTCCAGCTCCAGGCCCGCGCGACGGCGCCGGAAGTCCGCCAGCAGGGCGGCGACCGTCTCGCCGGAGATGTCGGGGGACAGGGCGGCGCGCAGCAGCCCGCTCTCGCCGTCCCGGATGCGGCGCGCGGCGGCCAGGAAGGAGTCGGAACGGGCGAGCAGTTCGCGGGCCTCGGCGAGCAGCAGCGTGCCCGCCTCGGTGATCGTCACCTGCCGGCTGGTGCGCTCGAAGAGCCGGACGCCCAGCTCCCGTTCCAGCCGCTGGATGCGCTGCGACAGGGGCGGCTGGGCCATGCCGAGACGGGCTGCGGCACGCCCGAAGTGTGACTCTTCTGCAACAGCCACGAAGCACTCCAGGTGCCGTACCAGGTCCACGACCAGTAATCATATCGGGGATTGATCGATCCGACATCCATATGAATCTTGGACACGGGCCGGCGGGGTTGCTCTCCTCGGGCCATGCGCTCCTTCCGTGACCCCACACCGCGCCCCCGCCGGTGGCCCGGCGCGCTCGCGCTCGGCCTCGTACTGTCCCTGTCCCTGTCGGGCTGCGCCACCGAGACCGGGCGGCCGGACGCGTCACCGCCGGCACCGTCGGCGAGCGGCCCGTCAGCGAGCGGCCCGTCCGCGACCCCCGGCGGTTCGGCCACGGCGTCCACCACGGCGTCCGAGGTCCGCGCCCGGCTGCGGGTGGACGGCCACACCCGCCAGTACCTCCTGCACCGGCCGCCCGCGGCCGACGGCCCGAGGCCGCTCGTCGTCGCGTTCCACGGCCGCGGGTCCGACGCCGCCGAGCTGCGCGAGCAGAGCGCGCTGGAGCGGGCCGCCGGGGCGCGCGGCATGCTGGTCGCCTACCCCGAGGGCCTCGGCCACGGCTGGGGCGCGGGCACGCGGGCCACCCGCGAGAGGCCGGACCCCGACCGCGACGTGCGGTTCACCGAGGCCCTGATCGAGCACCTGGTCCGCACCGAGCGGGCCGACCCCGGGCGGGTCTACGTCGCCGGGTTCTCCAACGGCGGCTCGATGGCCCTGCGGATGGCCGCCCAGCGTCCCGGCCTGCTGGCGGGCGCGGCCTCGGTCTCCGGACAGCTCCCCGCGGGCGACGCCGCGGTGAAACCCACCGGCCCGGTCCCCGTCATGGTCGTCTACGGCGCCGACGACCCCGTACGCCCCCTCGCGGGCTGGCCCTCGCCGCCGCCGGACCCCGAGGAGCCGATCCTCCCGAGCCTGTCGGCCCGGGACAGCGCGGCGGCGTTCGCCGCGGCGGGCGGCGCGGGCAAGCCGGTCACGGAGACGGAACAGGGCTACGACCGCACCGTCTGGCGCCTGAGGAAAACCCCGGCCACCGGAGACGCCCCGGCCCCCGACGATGCCCCGACCGTCCAGCTCCTCGTCGTCCACGGCGCCGGTCACACCTGGCCGGGATCGTCCCTCACCCCGCCCAAGAGCTTCGGGCCCACCAGCCGGGCCCTGGACGCCACCGGCACGATCCTCGACTTCTTCGCCGCCGGCCCGAACCGGTGACGCGGCCCGACCCACAGACAGGAAGCCCGATGCCGGACCCTTCTCCCCTCACCCCTCCCGGCCGCCGCCGGCCGCGCAACGGCGTGCGGGCGTTCGCCGCCGCCGGCGTCGTCCTGGCGATCGCCGCGGGCGGCTCGTACGCCGCCGGCCTCGGCCCCTTCGCGCGCGGCGACGACGGCCCGGACCCCGCCGCGATGAAGCAGGCCCGCGCGTTCCTCGCCGACTGGTCCGCCGGGCGCCTGCCGAGCGCGGCCGCCCGCACCACCAGGCCCGACACGGCGCAGGAGGTGCTGCAGAGCTTCACCGCCGGGCTCGACATCGACAAGCCCGCGCTGACCGCCGCCGGGGACGCCGAGGAGGCCGAGGACGGCACCCTCGGCGTCCCGTTCACCGCCAGGATGCCGGTCACCGGCCTGGGCACCTGGACCTACACCTCACGGCTGCCGCTGCGCGAACAGGAGGACGGCGGCTGGAAGGTGGACTGGCGGCTGTCGCTGGTGCACCCGAGGCTGAGCGACACGGAGAAGTTCCGCCTGGAGCGCGAGGAGACGACCCCGCCGGAGGTCACCGACCGCGAGGGGACCTCCCTCTCGGACGGGACGTACCCGTCCCTGACCCCGCTCCTGGGCCGGCTGGCCGGCGGCACCGGCGGCGGTCCGCGCGGGGCGGTCGAGCTGATCGACCGCGCCACCGGCGAGAAGGTGCGCACCGAGGCGTCCTTCGGGAAGGAGCCCGACCCGGCGACGGACGGCGAGCCCGTCCGCACCACCCTGGACGCCACCTGGCAGTCGGCCGCCGAGAAGGCCCTCGCCGAGGCCGACGGCAAGAACGCCTCCCTCGTCGCCCTGCGCGTCGACAACGGCGAGGTCCTCGCCCTCGCCAACTCCCCCGCCACCGGCTTCAACCGCGCCGCCTCCGGCACCTACGCGCCGGGCTCCACCTGGAAGCTCGTCACCAGCAGCGCCCTGCTGCTCAAGGGCGCGGTGGAACCCGACGACGTCGTGGACTGCCCCAAGTACCTGACCGTGGGGAAGAAGTTCCAGAACGTGGAGACCTCCGAGTTCCCCGGCGCCACCTTCCGCAAGGACTTCACGGAGTCGTGCAACACCGCCTTCATCAGCCTGCGCGGCAAGCTCGACGACGGCGAGCTGGGCGAGGTGGCCCGCACCCACTTCGGCGTCGGCCAGGAGTGGCACATCGGCATCCCCACGTACGACGGGTCGGTGCCCGTGCCCAAGGACGAGACGGAGAAGGCCGCGTCGATGATCGGGCAGGGCCGGGTCCAGGCCAACCCGCTGATCATGGCGTCGGTGACGGCCACCGCGGTCTCCGGCGAGTTCCACCAGCCGTCCGTCACCGCCGGCAACCCGGACGAGACCCGCACCGAGCCGCTCCCCGACGAGGTCGTCACCGAGCTGCGCGCGCTGATGCGGGCCACCGTCACCGACGGCACCGCGCGCGTCCTGGCCGACCTGCCCGGCGAGATCGGCGCGAAGACCGGCACCGCCGAGGTCTCCGACGACCAGGACAACAACGGCTGGCTCGTCGCCCACCGCGGCAACGTCGCCGTCGCCGTGGTCGTCGAGGAGGGCGTCACCGGCGGCGGCTCGGCGGGCCCGGTCGTCCACAGCCTGCTGTCCGCCGTACCGGAGGACCCGTCCTGATCACCCCGGCCCGGGGGCCGGCGCCGGGCGGGCCGGCCCGAGGCGCACCGGCAGTTCCGCCAGTCCTCGCAGCAGGGTGCTGGTGCGCCAGGTGAGCGTGGCGGGGTCGGCGGCGAGGGTGAGCGACGGGTGCCGTGCGAACAGCAGGCGTACGGCGACGGTGGCCTCGACGCGGGCCAGCGGGGCGCCGAGGCAGTGGTGGAGGCCGTGGCCGAAGCCCAGGTGGCCCTGTGTCCGGCGGCCGATGTCGAAGCGGTCGGGGCCGGGGAAGTGGGCGGGGTCGCGGGAGGCCGCGGCGAGGGAGACGAGCACCGGGTCGCCGGCGGCGATCCGGGTGCCCGCCAGCTCCAGCGGCTCGGCCGCGAACCGGAACGCGGACGCGTGGACGGGGGAGTGATAGCGCAGCGACTCCTCCACCGCCCGCTCGGTCAGCTCCGGCTCGGCCCGCAGGCGGTCGAGCTGGGCGGGGTGGGTGAGGAGGCCGTGGACGGTGGCCGAGATCAGGTTCACCGTCGTCTCGTGCCCGGCGACGAGGAGGAGGAAGGCCATGCCGAGCAGTTCCTGAGCGGTCAGGGCGCCGTCGTCCGCGGCGACGGCCAGGTCGCTGAGGAGGGTGTCGTCCGGTGTGCGGCGCTTGTGGGCGGTCAGGCCGGTGAGGAAGCCGGTCAGCGCGCCCGCCGCCGATGCCGCCGCCTCGGGCGACGTGGGCATGACCAGCTCGCGCGACCAGGTGTGGAAGTCCCCGCGGTCGCCCTCGGGCACGCCCAGCAGCTCGCAGATGACCGTGACCGGCAGCGGCAGCGCGTACCGGCCCACCAGGTCCGCCGTGCCCCGCGCCGGCAGGGCGTCGAGCAGGCCGTCGGCGACGCGCTCGACGCGGGGGCGCAGGGCGGCGATCCGGCCCGGTGCGAAGTGGCCGGCGACCAGGTGGCGCAGACGGGTGTGGAGCGGCGGGTCGCTCTGGAGCATGTTGCGTCCGAGGGCGTGTCCGCCGTCGGTGCGCCAGGACGCGGAGTGCCGGATGTCGTTGCGCAGCCGCGGGTCGGTGAGCGCCGCCCGGGCCGCGTCCCGCGACACGACCAGCCAGCACTCGCCGCTCCCCGGCACCAGCACCCGGTGCACGGGCCCCCGGGCACGCAGGACGGCGTAGACGGCGTACGGGTCGGTGACCGGATCGTGTCCGGGCGGGGCCAGTTCCTCAAGGGTGGGTGCGGGCACGGGGCCTCCCGGGAGAGGGGTAAGCGGGGAGCTGCCCCCGTTTCTGAGGGCGACGATAGCATCGGCGTCGCGGGCGCGGGGAGTGCTCCCCGCTTACCCTCCCGGCCCGACCGGCCGGGAACGTACGACCCGGAGGACGAGGATGAGCGGCGGCGCGGACGACGGAACGCCCCGGTTGCGCAGCGACGCGCGGCGCAACCGGGGGCTCCTGGTAGAGGCGGCCCACGAGGTGTTCACCGAGCAGGGGCTGGACGCGCCGCTGGACGTGATCGCGCGCCGGGCGGGTGTCGGCAACGCGACGCTCTACCGGCACTTCCCCACCCGCGCCGCGCTCGTGGACGCCGTCTTCCGGGACGCGCTGACGGACACGATGGACGCCGGGACGCGGGCCAGGCAGGCGCCCGACGCGTGGGCGGGGCTGACCGCCTACCTGGAGGAGGTCTTCGGCGCCCTGGCCGCCGACCGGGGTGCCAACGACCTCATGACCACCCACCTGCGGGGCGTCGACAGCCTGGAGGCGGTGCACGAGCACAACCGCCGGACCGTGGAGGCGCTGCTCTCCCGCTGCCGCGACGAGGGCACCGTGCGCGCCGACGTGACCACCGAGGACGTGCTGTTCGCGCTCGCCGCGCTCGGCCGCGCCGTACCGGCCCTGACCGCCGCGACCGTGCCGGACGCCTGGCGCCGCCCGCTCGCCCTGCTCCTCGCCGGCCTGCGCGCCGCGCCGGCCTCGGAGCCCCTGCCCGCGCCCGCGCTGACCGCCGACGGACTGGGCGACGTGCTGCGGGAGCTGGGCCCCCACCGCACCCGCGCCGGCGGCCCCGCGACGGCCGACGCGTGAGGGCCTCCAGGGACGCGTGACGTGCGAGTCGGCGCCCTCAGCCGCGGGGCGTCGCGGGGCCGCCGTCCCCGGTGTCGTCGCGGCGGACCGCCTCACCCGGGATGACGCGCGGCGCCTCCCCCTCCCGCGCCGGCGTCCGCTCCTCGTCCTTCATCGCACGGGCCTCGGCCTTGAGGATGCGGGCCGACCTGCCCGCCGAGCGGGTCAGCTCGGGGAGCTTCCTGGCGGCGAGGACGGCGATGACGATGATGAGGATGATCGCGAGTTCGCTCAGTCCGAACACGGCCCTCCCTGGGGACGTACGGTGCGGGCCCGCGGCACGGGCCCGCGGGAAATCTACGGCAAACCGGTGAACGGCGCGGGTTCGGAGGCCGAACGCGTGGGGCGGCGGGCCGAGGGCGTGGGGCGGCGGGCGTGGCGTCGGCGCGGTCAGCCGGGCCGGTGCCCGGACTCGTGGCCGTAGACGGCGTGGGAGCCGTACGACGCCCGGTGCTCGACCAGTTCCCGGATCCAGCCGTCGGCCAGATCGGTCCAGTCCCGCGAGGCGGCCGGCCCCTCGTGCGGGACGGTGAAGCGGCTGAGGGCGTCGTGGCCGTCGGCGCACGGGCCGCCGCGCTTGTCCGCCTCCAGCACCACCTCCAGGGCGCCGGCCACGGCCAGGAAGGTCAGCTCGATCTCGGCGACCTGGCCGGCGTAGCGCGGGGGCGGCGTCAGCGCGATCTCCTGGCGGAAGGGCAGCCGCTGCCCGGTGCCGCCGACCCGGCCGTACTCCAGGCCCGCGGAGCGGAAACGGAAGCCGAGCCGCTCGAACGCCTCCAGTACCGCCTCCTGGGCCGGCAGCGGGGCCACGGCGAGCGGGTCCGGGGCGCCCTTGCCCCGCGCGCCGGCCACCGCCAGCTCGGTGCGCACCCCGAGCACGACCCCCAGGGACCGGCCGCGCAGCTCGGTGACCGGCGTCTCCCAGGGCAGCGGCACGGCGAACGGCACGCCGCGCCGCTCGCCCGCGGCCGGCCGGAACGCCCCGCCGACGGTGTGCCGGCCGAAGACGACGACGCCCTCGCCCTCCCCGTCTCCGCCCTCTCCGTCTCCGTCCGGCCCGTTTCCGTACGGCCCGGTTCCGTCCGGCCCGTCTCCGTGCGGTCCGGTCTCGACGCGGGCCACCAGCTCCAGCGTGATCTCCTCGATGGCGTGGCCGTCGACGCCGCCGGTCAGCTCGATGCGGCCCGACAGCGTGCCCCCCGGCCGGGCGGCTCCCGCGTCGAGGACCGTGTCCACCGTGGGCCCGCCCACGCCGAGGGAACCGAGCAGCCGCTTGGGCACCATCGAGGCGTTCTCTCCTTCACGTTCGGGGAAGACGTGCGGTCGGGAACAACCGGTACCGTCCGGCCGTTCTCTACAGGCGAGTAGAAGCATAGGGGTCCAGGGACTCCCTCATGCTTTTGCTCGTCCTTTACCATGAGAGGGAAACCCTCGGGCGGCCGGCAGGTACCGGCCCCCGCCGACCCCG
Organism: Streptomyces sp. BK79; assembly: GCF_044142145.1. Lineage (NCBI taxonomy): Bacteria > Bacillati > Actinomycetota > Actinomycetes > Kitasatosporales > Streptomycetaceae > Streptomyces > Streptomyces sp. BK79. Next base: position 120,222 of record NZ_JBHVOC010000010.1, on the reverse strand, counting down.
TTAAGGAGTCCCGTTCCGTAATGGAGCCTCCCAGTACCGGCCGTGCCACGGCCGGCCCGCCAGACCCCCTGCATGCGCGTGAGGGAAGCGGGGTGGCACGGTGACCGAGGTCCTGCTGCTCCTGCTGGCCCTCCTCCTCACCCTGGCCTGCGCCCTCTTCGTCGCGGCCGAGTTCTCCCTCACCACCGTCGAGCGCGGTGACCTGGAGCGTGCCGCCGAGTCCGGCGAGCGCGGCGCCGACGGCGCCCTGAAGGCCGTCCGGTCCCTGACCCTCCAGCTCTCCGGCGCCCAGCTCGGCATCACCGTGACCTCGCTGGTCATCGGCATGCTGGCCGAGCCGTCCCTCGCGGTGCTGCTGCGCGGCCCGCTGCGGGCGATCGGCCTGGGCGGTGCCACCTCGACGGTGGCGACCGTGCTCGGCGTGGTCGTCTCCACCGTCGTCCTGATGGTCGTCGGCGAGCTGGTCCCCAAGAACTGGGCGATCTCCCGCCCGCTGGCCGTCGCCAAGGTCGTCGCGGGTCCGCAGCGCGGCTTCACCACCGCCTTCGGCCCCTTCATCCGGCACCTCAACGACACGGCGAACCGGTTCGTACGCCGCTTCGGCCTGGAACCGGCCGAGGAGCTGGCGTCCGCCCGCAGCGCCGAGGAACTGGTCGCCCTCGCCCAGCACTCGGCCGCCGAGGGCGCCCTGGAGGCGGACTCGGCGGAGCTGTTCGTGCGCACCCTGCACCTGAGCGAGCTGACCGCCGAGAACGTCATGACCCCCCGCGTGGACGTCAAGGCCCTGGAGGCCCACGCCACCGCCGCCGACGCCGCGAACCTCTCGCACGCCACCGGCCTGTCCCGCTTCCCGGTCTACCGGGACAGCCTGGACGAGGTCATCGGCACCGTGCACATCCGCGACGTCCTGGCCCTGGAGCCGGACCGGCGCGCGGCCACCCCCGTCACCGAGCTGGCCACCGCGCCGCTCCTGGTGCCGGACAGCCTGCCCGCCGACCGTCTCCTGGAGCGCATGCGCCGCACCCGCACCATGGCCGTCGTCATCGACGAGTACGGCGGTACGGCGGGCGTGGCCACCGTCGAGGACATCGTGGAGGAGGTCGTCGGCGAGGTGCGCGACGAGCACGACCCCGTCGAGGTGCCGGACCTGCTGCCCGCCCCCGCCGAGGCCGACGGCCGCGCCGCCTGGGAGGCCGACGGCTCGCTGCGCCTGAACCACCTGGAGCGCATCGGCCTGACCGCGCCGGACGGTCCCTACGAGACCCTGGCCGGCCTGGTCGCCACCCACCTGGCGCGCATCCCCGCCAAGGGCGACGTCATCGACCTCGACGGCTGGCGCCTGCACGTCCTCGACGTCGACCACCACCGCGCCGACCGCCTGCGGGTCACCGCGCCCGCGCCGGCCGGCGTACCGGCCGGACGGCCGGAGCACGAGCAGCGGGAGATGGCCCGATGACCGCCGTACAGCTCCTCATCGGCGCCCTGACGCTGCTCACCAACGCGTTCTTCGTCGGCGCCGAGTTCGCCATGATCTCCGTGCGCCGCAGCCAGATCGAGCCGCGCGCGAAGACGGGCGACAAGCGCGCCCGGATGACCCTGTGGGGCCTGGAACACATCTCCGCGATGATGGCCACGGCCCAGCTGGGCATCACCGTCTCCTCCCTGGTGCTCGGCGCGGTCGCGGAACCGGCCATCGCGCACCTGATGGAGCCGGTGTTCGAGGCGGTCCACATGCCGCACGCGCTGGTCCACCCGATCGCCTTCGCGATCGCCCTGGCCCTCGCCACGTATCTGCACATGCTGATCGGCGAGATGATCCCGAAGAACATCGCGCTGGCCGCCCCGGCGACCACCGCGCTGGTCCTCGGCCCGCCGCTGGTCGCCCTCACCCGGGCGCTCAAGCCGGTCGTCTTCGGCATCAACGCCTTCGCCAACACGCTCCTCAAGCTGCTGCGGGTGGAGCCGAAGGACGAGGTCGAGGCCGTCTTCACCGACGACCAGCTGGCCCGCATGGTCGTCGACGCCAGCGAGGCCGGACTGCTCACCCCGACCGATGGCGAGCGCCTGCGCGACGCGCTGGAACTGGGCACCCGCCCGGTCGGCGAGATCCTGGTCCCGGCCCAGAAGATGCGCACGGTCGGCCACACGGTCACCCCCGCCGAGCTGGAGCGCGTGGCCGCCGAGGCGGGCTACTCCCGCTTCCCGGTCACCGGCCCTGGCGGCACCGTGCTCGGCTACCTCCACATCAAGGACACGCTGGGCCTCACCGACCGCGACGCCCCCTTCCCGCGCACGGCCCTGCACCGGGTCACGCGGGTGCGCATCGACACCCCGCTGGACGACACCCTCACCGCCCTGCGCGCCGAGGACAGCCACCTGGCCGCCGTCACCGGCGAGACCGGCGCGGTCCTGGGCTTCGTGACGATGGAGGACGTCCTGACGGAGCTGGTGGGCCCGGCACCGGTGGCGTGACCCCGCTGCCCCCGGGAACCTCGGCGTGACCATGGGCGTCTCCTCCGGCGACACCGCTGCGGGGAGGCGCTCATGGCCATGGTCGGCCTGTTCTGGATCACTGAGGAAGCCGTACACGTGGGTGCCGAGCCCGTCGGCACGGCGCCCGGGGTGCGCCTGACCAAGGACGGGGTCGAGACCGTCGGGCTCGACCAGGGCCGGTTCTGGGCCTGGGACGAGGTCCGCGGGCTCGACGTCCAGGACGTGGCCGTGCGGTCCGCCGCGCGGCGGCTGGCCTCCATGGCGATCGACTCGCTGCTCTCCCTGGCCGTCGGCGACGGGGAACTCCCCCCGGCCTTCACCGTGCGGGTGGACACCACCACCGACGGCACGGTCGAGGCGAGCGCCCTGGCCGCCGTCCCCGGCGGCATCCACACCCCGGACGAGTACGACCTCTCCCGCACCCTCCTCACCCGCCTCGCCGACGGCACCACCCCCGTCGAGGACCTGCTGGCCTGGCGCCGCGACGAGCCCGACGACGTCGCCCCGACCAGGGAACAGCGGCTCACCCTGCTGCGGCACTGGACGGGCTCCGCCTGACCGCCGGCCTCCGCCCGGCCCACGGCCGCCGCCTGCGCCCGCCGGCCCCGGCCCCGGGTCCGCCTCCAGGTCCCGGCCGTCGCCCCGTCCGGGCCGCCTCCGCCTCCGCGTCCGGGCCGCCTCCGCGCCTCGGCCGTCGCCGCGACCGCGGGACTAGGCCTTTGGTGCCGGACCGCCCGGGACCCTGGCCCGATCCGCGGCGCCCCGCCCGCGCCTAGCGTCACACCCATGCGTATAGGACTACTTGGCACCGGAAACGTCGGCCGGGCACTGGCCCACGGCTGGAGCGCCGCGGGACACGACGTGCTCCTCGGGTCCCGCCGGCCCGGGGAGCGCGCGGACACCGGGCTCCCCGTGGCGGGCCTGCGCGAGACGGCCGACCACGCGGACGTCCTGGTCAACGCCACGCCGGGGAACGTGTCCGTGGAACTGCTGCGCTCCATCGGGGCGCCCGCGCTGGCCGGCAAGCCCCTCATCGACGTCGGCGTGGGCCTCACCGACGACTACACCGAGCTGTCGCACCCCAACAGCAGCCTGGCCGAGCAGATCCAGGCGGCCTTCCCCTCGACCCCCGTCGTCAAGACGCTGTGCACCATGGACGCCACCGCGATGACCGCCCCCGCGAGCCTCGACGGGCCCAGTACGGTCTTCCTCTCCGGCGACGACACCGAGGCCAAGCGGACCACCGGACGGCTGCTCACCGACCTCGGCTGGCCCCCCTCCTCGCAGCTGGACATCGGCGGCATCACCACCGCGCGCGGCCAGGAGCACTTCGCCCTCCTCTTCATGGGCATCGCGAACGGCCTCGGCTCGCACACCTTCAACATCCGCGTCGTCACCCGCCCGGAGTCCGCGGACATGCCTTCGCCGCGGCAGATATCCGACGGGCGCGACTAGAGTTCAGGTTGCGGGGGAACCGGATTCCCCGCGGCGGTCCGTGTCCCCTGCGGTCCGCGGGAAGGTTGTGCATGCCCCCGGAGAGCAGGCTGAGCGCCGAAGGTCGGCCGCAGGCCGCCGACCGGCTCGACGACGACGCGTACCCGGCGTACACCATGGGCAGGGCGGCCGAGCTGATCGGCGCCACGCCCGGCTTCCTCCGCGCCCTCGGCGGGGCGGGGCTGATCAGCCCGACGCGTTCGGACGGCGGCCACCGCCGCTACTCGCGCCGGGAACTGCGCCGCGCGGCCCGCGCCCGGGAGCTGGTCGACCAGGGCACGCCCGTCGAGGCCGCCTGCCGCATCGTCCGCCTCGAGGACGACCTGGAGGAGGCACTGCGCGTGAACGAGGAACTCCGCCGACGGCGCGAGGGGTGAAAACCTGCCCCGGGCGAAACAGTTTTTCGCCGCACGCCGGAAAAGTTATTCTGCGCGATATCCACGGGGCCCGGCGGGAATTTTTTCTCGGCGATTCATTTCCCGTGCCGCCGATTCATTGCGTGCTAGGGTGGACGTCAGTTGCAGTTGTGGTTGCCATTCGCGTTACCGGTTTTTCCGGGCAGGTGATCATCACAGCGATCGGAAGGCTCGCACGGTGCGGGCCTCCAGCACTGCCTAGGAGTAAAAGACATGGCTTCCGGTATCGTGAAGTGGTTCAACGCCGAAAAGGGCTTCGGTTTCATCGCGCAGGACGGCGGCGGCGCCGACGTCTTCGCCCATTACTCGAACATCGCCACCCAGGGCTTCCGTGAGCTCCAGGAGGGCCAGCGGGTGAACTTCGACGTCACGCAGGGCCAGAAGGGCCCGCAGGCGGAGAACATCGTTCCCGCGTAACGCGCGAACCGCTCGAGAGGGCCCGCACCGCGAGGTGCGGGCCCTCTCGCGTGTCCGGAGCCCCCGGCCCGGCCCGCGGGGCGTCCGGGACTTTGCCGTCTCTTTACAACCCGCCCCGCCCCCGCTTCGTCTCTCCGTCCGATCCACGCCCCGCGCGATCCCGCGCGCCGATCGAACGAGAGAGAGCGTGTCCATGCGCCGCACCGTCCTCAGTGCCGTGGCCCTGGCGTGCACCGCCGTACTGGCGGGCACCGCCCCCGCCTTCGCCGACGATCCCACGCCGGCCCCCTCCGTCCCCGCCACGAGCACCCCGGGCCCCGGCACGGGGCCGACCGAGCCGGCCGGGCCGACCGAGGCGCCCTCGCCCTCCGTCAGCCTCCCGCCTCAGGAGGCCGGGCCGTCCGAGGCCCCGGCCCCGGGGTCGGCCGACGGCCAGGTCTCCGCCGTGCCCGAGGGCGCGCCCGACACCGGGGCCGTGACGCCGGAGCCCTCCGGGACCGGCGCGGGAACCGTCGGCGCGGGCGCCGGCGCGGTGCTCGTCGCGGGCGGCGCGGTCCTCCACGCCGTACGCCGTCGGCGGGCGGCGACCGGGGCGTGACCCGGCACTCCGGGCGCGCCGTCGCCGTATCCGCGCTGGCCGCGCTCCTCGTGGGCTGCGGCGCCCAGGAGGGCGGCCGGGGGAGCCACGGGGACGCGCCCGCCCGTACCGCGGCCACCGCACCGCCCCCGCACGCGTCCGCGCGGCCGGTACGCCCGCTGGAGCGGTCGGTGCCGGTCCAACTGCGCATCCCGGCGATCGGCGTCGACACCCCGGTGATCCGGCTGGGCCTCGCGGCGGACGGCACGGTGGAGGTCCCGCCGGTCACGGACGACGACCGCGCGGGGTGGTACCGGCACTCACCGACGCCGGGGCAGACCGGCCCGTCGGTCCTCCTCGGCCACGTCACCGTCGGCACCCGCGGAGACGGGGTCTTCCGCCACCTGGGCCGGCTGCGCCGCGGGGACCGGATCGAGGCGCGCCTGGAGAACGGCGCGACGGCGGAGTTCGCGGTCACCGGCGTACGGACGGTGGCGAAGGCGGACTTCCCGGCCGACGACGTCTACGGGGACGTGGCGGGGCCCGAGTTGAGGCTCATCACCTGCGGCGGTCCGCGGGTCGGCGAGGAGTACCGGGACAACGTGATCGTCTTCGCCGGGCTGAGCGCGACCGCCGACGCGACCGCCCACGGGGCCGCCGACACGGCCACGAGGGCGCGTTGAAGCGGTCCCGTGACAGGGCGGCCTCCGAGCTGTTCGCCGCCCTGTACCCGCGCCTGGCCGGCTGGTGCCGCCGGCTGGTCGACGACGACGAGACGGCCCACGAGATCGCCTCGGAGGCGTTCACCCGGCTCTGGGCCCGCTGGACGGCCGTGGAGGAACCCCGCGGCTTCCTCTACGTCACCGCCGCCAACCTCGTCCGCGACCACTGGCGCAAGCTGGAGCGCGAACGCCGGGCGGTGCGCAGGGTCACCGCGGAGGCCGCCGTACGCCCGCACCCGGAGCAGGCCGACCCCTCGGTACGGCTGCTCGTACAGTCGCTCCCGGAGCGGCTGCGGGTGCCGATCCTCCTCCACTACTACGCCGACATGCCGATCCGGGAGGTGGCCGTGCTCACCGGGCGCAAGGAAGGGACCGTCAAGGCCGACCTCCACGCGGCCCGCGAACTGCTCCGCGTCCACCTGAGGAGGAGCCTTGACCACACGCGTTGAGGGCGGCCAGGACGGCCGGGACGATCCGTGGTCCGAGCCGCGAGCCGACGACCCGCTGCTGGTCGTCCTGCGCCCGGGCGCCGACTACCTGGGCCCGCCGCCGGGCCGCTACGAGGCGATCCGCCGGGCGGCGTCCCGCCGGCGCCTGCTCCGGGCCGCCGCCGGTGTCGGCGCGACCGCTGCCGCCGCCGTCCTGATCGCGCTGCCGCTGCACGGGACGGCACCCGCGCCGCCGACCCGCCCGACGACGCCACTGGCCCCGGCTCCGGCGCCCACTCCGGCCTCGTCCACGCCCCCGGCCCCGCCGAGCCCGTCCCCACCGCCCCACGCCCCCTCCCGGGCCCCCACCGCCGAGGCGTCCCCGTCCCCCGCACCGTCGGAGCACCCGAGCGACTCCCCCACCACGGCGGCGCCCTGACACGGCGAAGGGCGGGTACGGCACCCGAAGTGCCGTACCCGCCCTTGCTGTTGCTGCTGCTCTGCTCTCGCCTCAGACGTCCTGCGGCGTCGTTCCGCCCAGCAGCGCCGACGCGTTCTCGACCGGCGAGACGGAGGGCGCCGGGGCGGGCTCGGCCCCGGGGGCGGCGTGGCAGGTGAAGCCGAGGCGGGTCATGGCGCGGGTGACCTCGCCGCTGGAGAAGTCGCGGCGGTCCTGCCGGGTGACGACCTCGCCCACCTGCTTGACCGGGTAGCGGCGGCGGCCGATGGTCACGGACTCACCCGTGATGGCCTCGGGCGTGACGCCCTTCATCGAGTCCAGCACCCCGCCCTTGGTGAGGTCGAACGGGAACCGGGCGATGACACAGCGCATGATGCCTCCACAAGGGGGAGTTGGGGCGGGGGGAGTTGCGGTTCGCGGGGATCCGGGCCGCCGAGTCGCCGACGGCCGGGAGTCTAGGCCGCCGAGCCACCGGCGGACTGGCGCCGCGGCCTGCGGCGGGCGGCTTCACCGGCGGGACGGCCCTGGGTGGCGCGCCCCTGGCCGGTACGGCCCTGCGGCGTCGAGCCCTGAGCCGTGCCCTGGCCGGTGCGGCCCTGCGCGCCACGGCCGCGGCGACCGCGGGAGGCGGAACCCCCGCCGGACGCGGACCGGCGGGGCCGCTCCACGACGGGTGCGGTGATGACGACCGGGACCCCGGACGGGGCCTGCGCGCCGGTGATGCGGGTGAGTTCGGCCTCGCCCGAGCGGACCGGGGTGACCAGCGGGGTGATGCCGGCGGTGGCCATCAGCCGGGTCATGTCGCGGCGCTGGTCCGGCGTGACCAGCGTGACGACGCTGCCGGACTCACCGGCACGGGCCGTACGGCCGCCCCGGTGCAGGTAGTCCTTGTGGTCGCTGGGCGGGTCGACGTTGACGACCAGGTCGAGGTTGTCGACGTGGATGCCGCGGGCCGCGACGTTGGTCGCCACCAGCGCCGTCACGTGCCCGTCCTTGAACTGGGCGAGCGTCCGGGTGCGCTGCGGCTGGGACTTGCCGCCGTGCAGGCCCGCGGCGCGCACACCGCTCTTCAGCAGCTGCTTCACCAGCCGGTCCACCCGGTGCTTGGTGTCCAGGAACATGATCACCCGGCCGTCGCGGGCGGCGATCTCGACGGTCGCGCGCTGCTTGTCCTCGTCGTGGACGTGCAGCACGTGGTGCTCCATCGTCGTGACGGCGCCGGCCGACGGGTCGACGGAGTGGACCACCGGGTCGGTCAGGTAGCGGCGGACCAGCCGGTCGACGTTGCGGTCCAGGGTGGCCGAGAACAGCATCCGCTGACCGTCGGGACGCACCTGGTCGAGCAGGGCGGTGACCTGCGGCATGAAGCCCATGTCGGTCATCTGGTCGGCCTCGTCGAGGACGGTGATGGCGACGTCGTCCAGGCGGCAGTCGCCCCGGTCGATGAGGTCCTTGAGCCGTCCGGGCGTCGCGACGACGACCTCCGCGCCGGAGCGCAGCGCGCCGGCCTGGCGGCCGATCGACATGCCGCCGACCACGGTGGCCGTCCGCAGGCCCACGGCGCGGGCGTACGGGGTGAGGGCGTCGGTGACCTGCTGGGCCAGTTCCCGGGTGGGGACGAGGACGAGGGCGAGCGGCTGCCGGGGCTCGGCGCGCCGGCCCGCCGTACGGGCCAGCAGGGCCAGGCCGAAGGCGAGGGTCTTGCCCGAGCCGGTGCGGCCGCGGCCGAGCACGTCGCGGCCCGCCAGGGAGTTCGGCAGGGTCGCCGCCTGGATCGGGAAGGGCATGGTCACGCCCTCGGCGCCGAGGGCGGCCAGCAGACGCGGCGGCATGTCGAGGTCGGCGAACGACTCGACGGCCGGCAGCGCCGGGGTGACCGTCTTCGGCAGGGCGAACTCGCCCTGCGGGGCGGCCGGGCGACGCCCGGAGGTCTGGGAGCGGCGGGGGCCGCCACCGCCGGAGCGACGACGGTCGTTCGTGCGTACGCGGTTCATGGGGAACCTTCCTTGATACGGCACGTATCAAGGGAGTCCCGCAGCGAGAGAGCGGCGCAGGGAATCGCAAGAACGAGCCGGCCCCGGTCGATTCCGGCGCGGTGCGCCGAGTGGACCGGGAGAATCGATGAAATCGGGGAGAGCGGGGAAATCGAATGCGCGGGGCGGATCACGGAGCCCCGCGGGGCGCGCTGCGCCCGGAAACGCGGCGAGCTGGGGCCCGCACCCCTAGGTGCGGGCCCCAGCTGCGAAGAATGCGTGAGCGTCAGGCGGGAACGATGTTCTCGGCCGTCGGGCCCTTCTGGCCCTGCGCGATGTCGAACGTCACCTTCTGACCCTCGAGCAGCTCGCGGAAGCCCTGGGCGTTGATGTTCGAGTAGTGGGCGAAGACGTCGGGGCCGCCGCCGTCCTGCTCGATGAAGCCGAAGCCCTTTTCCGCGTTGAACCACTTCACGGTGCCGGAAGCCATAGTTTTCTCCTTCGGTACGGTGCTCGGAGTTCACCCTGTGCGAACCCCGGTCGCCGTGATGATCACCCCGTCAGGAAAAAACCTTCAGGCAACCACAACTGCAACTTCCAACGACACTAGCACGCCGTGATCGACCCGGTGCCGGGCAATAATGCTGCCCGAGTGGCCCACCGCCGGCCCTCCGCGGAATATTCCCCGGACGCCCGTCGATTTCTTGTCCGGCGGCATCAGATTTTGGCCCTTGGGGACCGCAGCCCCGTGCCACTCTCCAGTGGAATCTCTCACGCCTCCTCCGTCCTGACCTCCCGTGATGCCGACGCGGACCGCCGCCGGAACCGTCAGGCGGCTCAAAAGCGGCATAAGTGTCGATAGGCGCTCAAGGTGACAAAGGACACGTCGGCCGTGCGGGTGTGGAAACCGGGGGCCGAGGCGGGGTGGGGAGGGGAACGGTTCGGTGCGCGGCCGCGTCGTCCCCTTCCGGGGCACGGCGGCCGTGTCCGGGGAGGGGCACGCATGCGCGCGGGCGGGTTCGCCGAGTGGACACGGCGGTTCGAGGAGGAACGGGAGCGCGTACGGGAGCAGGGCGACCCGGACTGGGGGCGGGGTGCGACGCTGCCCGCGGCGGTGTGGGCGGGCGTCCAGCGCTTCCAGGTCGGCGAGGACGGCGACGGCGCGAACCTCGTGGGCAAGGCCGACCGGGCCGGCGACCCCGACTACGCGCGGGCCGTACGCCTCTTCGTCGCCGAGGAGCAGAACCACGCCCGGCTCCTGGCCCGGCTGCTGGAGGCGGGCGGCATGCCGACGCTGAGCGGCCACTGGAGCGACACCGTCTTCGTACGGCTGCGGCGGCTGACGGGCCTGCGGCTGGAACTGCTGGTGCTGATGATCGCGGAGGTCGTGGCCCTGCGGTACTACCGGGTGCTGCGCGACGGCACCGACGACGCGCTCACCACGGAGGTGGCGGGACGCATCCTGGCCGACGAGCGGCGCCACGTCCCCTTCCACTGCGAGCGCCTGCGCGACTCCCTCGCCGAACTGCCCCGCGTCGCCCGCCGCCCCGTGATGGCCGCCTGGCGGCTCCTCCTCCTCGCGGCCGCCCTCGTCGTCGCCGCCGACCACGGCGCGGCCCTGCGCCGGCTCGGTACCGGCCGCCGCCGCTTCGTGGCCGGCGTCATGGCCTCGTCCGCCGAGGTGGTGGACGCGGTGCTGGCACCCCGCCCGGACGCCGGGTCCGGCGTGCGGTGAGCGGCGCCCCGGGCATGGTCAGTTTTCGAGAAGCGCCGGCCGGCCGGCCGCCCGTACGGTCGGGACATGAACGCCATCGACTCCGTCACCCTGGAGGTGGCCGACCCCCAGGCCGCCGCCCGCTTCTACTCCGACGCCTTCCGGCTGGACCCGGCGCGGGTGCGCGTACGCGCCGGTGAGGCCCCGACGACCGGCTTCCGCGGCTTCACCCTCTCCCTCGTGGTGTCCCAGCCCGGCAACGTCGACGCGCTCGTCACCGCCGCCCTCGACGCCGGTGCCACCTCCCTCAAGCCCGCCGCGAAGTCGCTGTGGGGCTACGGCGGCGTCGTCCAGGCCCCGGACGGCACGATCTGGCAGATCGCGACGTCGGCGAAGAAGGACACCGGCCCGGTGACCCGGGACGTCGACGAGATCGTCCTCCTCCTCGGCGTCGAGGACGTGCGGGCCAGCAAGCGTTTCTACGTCGAGCACGGCCTCACCGTGGCCAAGAGCTTCGGCGGCAAGTACGTCGAGTTCGCCACCGGGCCGGACACCGTCAAGCTCTCCCTGTACAAGCGGCGGGGCCTCGCCAAGGTCGCGGGCGTGCCCGCCGAGGGCACCGGGTCCCACCGGATCGCACTGTGCGGCGCGGACCGTCCGTTCAGCGACCCGGACGGCTTCGTCTGGGAGAGCACCGCCCCCTCGGCGGTCACCGGCTGACCCCCCTGGCCACGTCCGGCCGGGACACCCCGCGGGGGGGGGGGGGGGGGGGGGGGGGGCGCGCGGGGGGGGGGGGGGGGGGGGGGGGGGGGGGGGGGGGGGGGGGGGGGGGGGGGGGGGGGGGGGGGGGGGGGGGGGGGGGGGGGGGGGGCCGGGCCCGGGGGGTGTCCGTCCTCGGAACGGCGCGGAATCGGTCGGCCACAGAAGTGGGTGGCGTTGACGCGCCAACCGCTGCGGGCGGACACCCCCCGACCCGTCCCCTTCCCGCCGTACGCGGCTTTCCGCCCGCTCCCCCCTCCCTAGCTGCGGGCCGCCTCCCGCCTAGCTGCGGGCAGTCGTGCCGCTGGGGCGGCACGGGTGGGCGCAGCGGCACCCCGTAGCGCCGGGCCGCGACACCCACCCCCGGCCCACACCCACGCCGGGTGACCTGGGAGGGGCCGTCACCGGACCCGCGTCACTCCGCCCCCTCCTCGGCAGAGGTCGGCGGCGGAGGAGCCGTCGGGCGCAGTTTCAGCCAGGCCAGGAAGAAGAGCCCGAGGAGCAGCATCCCCAGCCCGGTCCACAGGTTGATGTTCACCCCCTCCGCCTTGTCGATGTCGGCGTCGGACGCCACGAAGCCCGCGATCGTCACGATGACGCCGTAGACCACGAACAGTCCGCCGATGATCCGCCGGATGTCGAACAGCCGCGCGGCGGTGACGGACTTGGTCTCCAGCTCGGAGACCTCGTCCTGGACGTTCTTCTCGGAGTAGGAATCGGACATGCTCTCTCAATCCTCCCGCGATCAGAACGAGAACGGGATGTAGCAGGCGGCGGCCAGCACGACCGCGCCCCAGCCCAGCAGCGCCGGCTTGCGGTACCACGCGTCGTCGCCCTCGGCGGGCGCCTCGGACATGCCGGGGGAGGTGGTGCCGTAGACCAGGCCCTGGAGCTCGGCGGCGGGCTTGGGCGCGGTGAACAGGGACACGGCGACCATGACGACCGCGCCGGCGACGAAGCCCGCGATGGCGGAGACGAAGTTGGCGCCCTGGTCGGAGGGGATGTCGATGATGCCCTGCTTGTAGATGACGAAGTAGTTCACCATCGCGGCCGTGGTGCCCGCGATCAGGCCCCAGAAGCCGGACTTCATGGACGCCCGCTTCCAGAACATGCCGATGATGAAGACCACGAACATCGGCACGTTGAAGAAGGAGAAGAGCGTCTGGAGGTAGCTCATGATGTTGGAGAAGGACGAGGCCAGGAACGCCGTGCCGATGGAGGCGAGGACGCCGATCACGGTGATCAGGCGGCCGAAGCGCACGTAGTAGTCGTCCTCGCGGTCCTTTACGACGTACTTCGCCCAGATGTCGGTGGTGAAGACCGTGTTGAAGGAGGAGACGTTCGCCGCCATGCCGGCCATGAAGGCCGCCAGCAGGCCGGTCACCGCGATGCCCAGGACGCCGTTGGGGAGCAGTTGCTGCATCAGGTACGGGATGGCGTCGTTGTACTGGAGGTCCGAGCCGGGGGTGCCGATCTTCGGGACCAGGACGGCGGCGACCAGACCCGGGATCATCACGACGAAGACGATGAAGATCTTCGGGAAGGCGGCGATGAGGGGGGTGCGCTGGGCCGCCGAGAGGTTCTTCGCGGACAGGGCGCGCTGCACCTCGGCGAAGTTCGTCGTCCAGTAGCCGAAGGACAGGACGAAGCCCAGGCCGAGGACGATGGTCAGCCAGTTGGCGCCCAGGGGGTTGTCGCTGCCGATGCCCGTGCCGCCCCACGAGGTCATGAAGTCGGCGCCGCGGGTCTGGGTGAGGGAGTCGGACAGGCCGTCCCAGCCGCCGACCTTCTTCAGGCCCAGGACCGTGATCGGGATGAGGCCGGCCAGGATCACGAAGAACTGGAGGACCTCGTTGTAGATCGCCGAGGAGAGGCCGCCGAGGGTGATGTAGGCGAGGACGAAGAAGCCCGCGACCACGATGGCCACCCACTGGGGCCAGCCCAGGAGGGCCTCGACGACGATCGCGAGGGCGTAGAGGTTCACGCCGGCGATCAGGATGGCCGCGACCGCGAACAGGATCGAACTCAGCAGGTGCGACGCCTTGTCGAAGCGCAGGAGGAGGAACTCCGGCACCGAGCGGACCTTGGAGCCGTAGTAGAACGGCATCATCACCAGGCCAAGGAAGACCATCGCCGGGATGGCGCCGATCCAGTACCAGTGGGTCGTGTAGACGCCGTACTGGGCGCTGTTGGCGGCCATGCCGAGGATCTCGGTGGCGCCCAGGTTGGCCGCGACGAAGGCCAGGCCGGTGACCCAGGCGGGCAGTGAGCGGCCGGACAGGAAGAAGTCCAGGCTGGTCTTGACGGAGCGGCGGGCGGCGAAGCCGATGCCGAGCACGACGACGAAGTAGATCCCGAGGATCGAGTAGTCGAGCCAGTTGGTGGGGAGTCGGAGCTCCGCGGCTAGATATGTGGGGGAATGCATACGAACTCGCTTCGTTGCGCGAACTGATCCGTGCGGAACCTACGCCTCCGCGTTCAGTAATTGAACACTTCGGGTGGTGTTCTTTGTTTGATTGTGATGAGCGGGCGTGGGTGGTGGGTTGTGATGTGTTATGTTTGATTGTGTTGGGTGACTTGGTGGGTGTAGAGGAGTGCGGCAGTGAAGAAGACCTCGACCCGGCTGGCCGACGGTCGCGAGCTCGTCTACTACGACCTGCGTGACGACGCCGTGCGCGACGCCGTGGACCGGCGTCCGCTGGAGCGGACCGTCACCACGTCCGAGGTCCGCCGCGACCCGCTGCTCGGCGACTCGGTCGCCGTCGCCTCCCACCGCCAGGGCCGCACCTACCACCCGCCGGCCGACGAGTGCCCCCTGTGCCCCTCGCAGGGCGAGCGGCTGAGCGAGATCCCGGACTCGTCGTACGACGTGGTGGTCTTCGAGAACCGCTTCCCCTCGCTGGCCGGCGACTCCGGCCGCTGCGAGGTCGTCTGCTTCACCTCCGACCACGACGCCTCCTTCGCCGCCCTGAGCGAGGAGCAGGCCCGGCTCGTCCTCGACGCCTGGACGGACCGCACCGCGGAGCTGTCGCATCTGTCCTCCGTCGACCAGGTGTTCTGCTTCGAGAACCGGGGCGCCGAGATCGGCGTGACGCTCGGTCACCCGCACGGGCAGATCTACGCCTACCCCTTCACCACCCCCCGCACCGCCCTGATGCTGCGCCAGGTGGCGGCCCACAAGGAGGCGACGGGCGGGGAGAACCTCTTCGACGCCGTCCTGGCGGAGGAACTGGCGGGCGAGCGGGTCGTCCTGGAGGGTGAACACTGGGCGGCCTTCGTGCCGTACGCCGCGCACTGGCCGTACGAGGTGCACCTGTACCCCAAGCGCCGCGTGCCCGACCTGCTCGGCCTCGACGAGGCGGCGCGCACAGAGTTTCCCCAGGTCTATCTGGAACTGTTGAGGCGCTTCGACCGGATCTTCGGGGAGGGTGAGCCCCCGACGCCGTACATCGCGGCCTGGCACCAGGCCCCGTTCGGGCAGCTGGAGGACTTCGAGGGCGTGACGCGGGACGACTTCGCGCTGCACCTGGAGCTTTTCACCATCCGCCGTACGTCCGGCAAGCTGAAGTTCCTCGCGGGCTCCGAGTCCGGCATGAACGTGTTCATCAACGACGTGCCCCCGGAGCGCGCGGCCGAGCGACTGCGAGAGGTAGCGAGTTCATGAGCGGGAAGTACCTGGTGACGGGCGGGGCCGGTTATGTCGGCAGCGTGGTCGCCCAGCATCTGCTGGAGGCCGGCCACGAGGTCGTCGTCCTCGACAACCTGTCGACGGGCTTCCGCGAGGGGGTGCCGGCGGACGCCTCGTTCATCGAGGGGGACATCCGCGACGCCGCCAAGTGGCTGGACGCCTCGTTCGACGCGGTGCTGCACTTCGCCGCGTTCTCGCAGGTCGGCGAGTCGGTCGTGAAGCCCGAGAAGTACTGGGACAACAACGTCGGCGGCACCATGGCCCTGCTGGAGGCCATGCGCACGGCCGGTGTGCGGCGGCTGGTCTTCTCCTCCACGGCCGCCACGTACGGCGAGCCCGAGGACGTCCCGATCGTCGAGTCCGCGCCGACGAGGCCGACCAATCCGTACGGCGCCTCCAAGCTCGCCGTGGACCACATGATCAGCGGTGAGGCGGCGGCCCACGGGCTGGGCGCGGTCTCGCTGCGCTACTTCAACGTCGCGGGCGCGTACGGGGAGTACGGCGAGCGGCACGACCCCGAGTCGCACCTGATCCCGCTGGTCCTCCAGGTCGCGCAGGGGCGGCGCGAGGCCATCTCCGTCTTCGGCGACGACTACCCGACGCCGGACGGCACCTGCGTGCGCGACTACATCCACGTCGCCGACCTGGCCGAGGCCCACCTGCTGGCCGTGGCGGCGGCCGTGCCCGGCGAGCACCTCATCTGCAACCTGGGCAACGGCAGCGGCTTCTCCGTCCGCGAGGTCGTAGAGACCGTCCGCCGGGTGACGGGCCGTCCGATCCCCGAGGTCGTGGCCCCGCGCCGGGGCGGCGACCCCGCGGTGCTGGTGGCGTCGGCGGACACGGCCCGCGAGAAACTGGGCTGGAACCCGTCCCGCGCGGACCTCGCCGGGATCGTGGCGGACGCGTGGGAGTTCGCGCGGCGGCGCGCGGACCAGGACTGACGGAAGGGCGAGGGGTCAGGGCATGGGCGAGGCTGTGGCTGAGGCGGTCGGCGAGCGGTTCCGGGAGCTGTACGGGGCGGAACCCGAGGGGGTGTGGGCGGCACCGGGCCGGGTCAACCTCATCGGCGAGCACACCGACTACAACGACGGCTTCGTCATGCCGTTCGCCCTGCCGCACACCGCGGTCGCGGCCGTGTCGCGCCGGGACGACGGCATCCTGCGCCTCCACTCGGCGGACATCGACGCCGGTGTCGTGGAACTGCGCGTCGCCGACCTGACCCCCGAGTCGGACAAGGACTGGACGGCGTACCCCTCGGGCGTCGTCTGGGCGCTGCGCGAGGCCGGCCACGAGCTGACCGGCGCCGACATCCACCTCGCCTCGACGGTCCCCTCGGGCGCGGGGCTGTCGTCCTCGGCGGCCCTGGAGGTCGTCGTGGCACTGGCGTTGAACGACCTGTACGCCCTCGGCCTGCGCGGCTGGCAGCTGGCCCGCCTGTGCCAGCGCGCCGAGAACGTCTACGTCGGCGCCCCCGTCGGCATCATGGACCAGACCGCGTCGGCCTGCTGCGAGGCGGGCCACGCCCTGTTCCTCGACACCCGCGACCTCTCCCAGCGCCAGATCCCCTTCGACCTCGCCGCCGAGGGCATGCGCCTGCTGGTCGTCGACACGCGGGTCAAGCACTCGCACAGCGAGGGCGAGTACGGCAAGCGGCGCGCGGGCTGCGAGAGGGGCGCCGCGCTGCTGGGCGTGGACGCGCTGCGGGACGTGCCGTACGCGGAACTCGACGCGGCCCTGGAGCGCCTGGCCGACGACGAGGAGGTGCTCCGCCTGGTCCGGCACGTCGTCACGGAGGACGAGCGCGTCGAACGGGTCGTGTCCCTCCTGGAGTCCGGCGACACCCGCGCCATCGGCCCCGTCCTGGTCGAGGGCCACGCCTCCCTGCGCGACGACTTCCGCATCTCCTGCCCGGAACTCGACCTGGTCGTCGACACGGCCCTCGCCTCCGGCGCCCTCGGCGCCCGCATGACCGGCGGCGGCTTCGGCGGCTCGGCCATCGTCCTGGTGGAGGCCTCCGACGTCGACGCCGTCACCAAGGCGGTGGAGGAGGCGTTCGCGACGGCCGGCTTCACGGCCCCGCGGGTGTTCGGGGCGGTACCGGCGGCGGGGGCGCGGCGGCTGGTCTGAGCCGCCTACGCCCAGCGTTTGACCAGCGTGTACTCCGTGACCCCCGGCGGATAGCCGGGGATCACGCACATCACGTCGTAGCCGTGCCGGGTGTAGAAGTCCGGGGCCTGGAAGTCCCAGGTCTCCACGCGGGACGCCGTGCAGCCGCGTTCCTCCCCGGCGGTTCGCTCCGCCTCCGTCAGCAGGGCGGAGCCGAGGCCCCGGCCCCGGTGCCGGGCGTCCACCCACAGGTACGTCACGTGCAGCCAGGTCGCCCAGGTGTGGCCGACCAGGCCGCCCGCCAGCCCGCCGGTCGCGTCCAGGATCCAGACGTGCAGCGGGAATTCGCGTTCGTGAGGGGTTCCGCGCAGCGAGCGCAGGACGGAGGAGGCCGTCGTGTTCGTCTCCCGGAGGCGGGTGCGCAGCAGATCGCGTCGCGCCTTGTCCACTTCTGTCACGAGACGAAACATGCGGCTCACCATAAACGTGCGGGGCTGTCAGTTCTGCAAATAACCTTCCGCTCCCGGCGCCCGCCCGTACTCTGATGAACAGCACCGGTGGGGGCCGGTGCCGTTCAGGGGGCGAGACAGCCGGGTACGGCGCCCGGGGCGGGGACGGCGGTGACGGCACGGCGGCGGCCGTGCGGATGCGGCGACCTGTCCCGGAGTGCCGAGCGCACAGGTGGATACGGGGCTTCGGGCGTCGTACCCGTGCCGGTGTCGTTCTTCCGAGGACGGTCAGACGATGGGTATCCCCTGCTCCTGGCGGAGCTCGGGGGAGGGGGTTTCGTGGTGCGTATCCGGGTCCTGGTCGTCGACGACCATCGCATCTTCGCCGAGTCGCTCGCCGCCGCCCTGGCCGCCGAGCCCGACGTCGACGTCTCCGCGGCGGGCAGCGGCCCCGCCGCACTGCGCTGCCTGGAGCGGGCCGCGTCCGAGGGGCGGCGCTACGACGTGCTGCTCGTCGACGCCGACCTGGGGGGCCACGTGCCCGGCGCCCGGCCGGCCGCGCCCGTGCGGGACGGCGACGAGGACGGGCTGGTGGACGGGATCTCCCTGGTCGCCGGGGTGCGGACGGGGCAGCCGGGGGTACGGATCGTCGTCCTCGCCGAGAAGGACGATCCCCGGCGCGCCGCCCTCGCGCTGGGCGCCGGTGCCTCCGGGTGGGTGGCCAAGGACTGCTCCCTGTCGCGGCTGCTCAGCGTCATCCGGGGGGTCCTGCGCGACGAGACGCACCTGCCGCCCGCCCTGCTCACCGGCGTCCTGCGCGAACTGACCGCCGCCCGCAAGCACCGCACCGAGAGCGAACGGCTGGTGGAGTCGCTGACGCCGCGCGAGCGGGAGGTGCTGCGCTGCATGGTGGCCGGCCTCGGACGCAAGGCCGTCGCCGAGCGGCTGTACCTGTCCCCGCACACGGTGCGCACCCACATGCAGAACGTGCTGGGCAAGCTGGGCGTCCACTCCACCCTCGCCGCCGTGGCACTGGCCAGGCGGGCGGGCGTGGGGCCGGTGGACCTATCCGGGGATGTTGTCGAACGGGGCGGTCAGCTGGCGTAGCAGGCCCGCCAGTTCACCGCGCTGGGCGCGGGACAGCTCGGCCAGGATGGCGCGCTCCTGGTCCAGGAGGCCGGCCAGGGACCGGTCCGCGCGGTCCCGGCCCTCGTCGGTGAGCCGGACCAGCACGCCGCGCCGGTCGCTGGGGTCGGGCAGGCGCTCCACCAGGCCCTTCTTGGCCAGGCGGTCGATGCGGTTGGTCATCGTGCCCGAGGTGACCAGGGTCTGGGTCAGGAGCTGGCCGGGCGAGAGCTGGTACGGGGTGCCCGCGCGGCGCAGGGCCGTCAGGACGTCGAACTCCCACGGCTCCAGTTCGTGCTCGGAGAAGGCCAGGCGGCGTGCGCGGTCCAGGTGCCGGGCGAGCCTGCTGACCCGGCTCAGCACCTCGAGCGGTTCCACGTCGAGGTCCGGGCGCTCCCGGCGCCACGCTGCGACCAGCCGATCGACCTCGTCCTCCATGACGATCAGTGTAGTGGTTGTGTCGACGTGAAGTCTCTTGATGTCGATTGTCTTGACGTCGAGATACCTGCGCGGGACGCTGGGTACCCGCCACGGAACGGTCACCCCTTGGAGGCTCCATGCCCGCCACCGCCCCCACCTGGGACCCCGCCCAGTACCTCCGCCACGCCGGACCCCGCGCCCGCCCCTTCACCGACCTCCTCGCCCGCGTCCCCGGCCTGCCCGGTGACCCGCCCCGCATCGCCGACCTCGGCTGCGGCCCCGGCAACGTCACCCGCCTGCTCGCCGACCGCTGGCCCACCGCGCACATCACCGGCTACGACAACGCGCCCGAGATGCTCGAACGGGCCCGCGAACACGCCGCCACCACGCCCGAGGGCGGCCGCCTCGACTTCGCCCCCGCCGACGCCCGCACCTGGACCCCGGCCGAGCCGCACGACCTCGTCGTCAGCAACGCCACCCTCCAATGGGTCCCCGGCCACGCCGAACGCCTCCCCGACTGGATCGCGGGCCTCGCCCCCGGCGGCGTCCTCGCCTTCCAGGTGCCCGGCAACTTCGACGCCCCCAGCCACCGCCTGATGCGCGAACTCGCCGACTCCCGGCGCTGGCGGCACCGCCTCGCCGGCGTCCTGCGCCACGACGACGCCGTCCTCACCCCCGAGGCCTACCTCGACCGCCTCACCGCCACCGGCTGCACCGCCGACGTGTGGGAGACCACGTACGTCCACCTGCTGCCGGGCGAGGACGCCGTACTGGACTGGGTGACCGGGACGGGGCTGCGGCCCCTGCTCACCGCGCTCGACGGCGACCCCGAGGCCCGCGACGCGTTCGTCGCCGAGTACCGCACCGTGCTGCGCGCCGCCTACCCCGCCGGGCCGCACGGCACCCCGTTCCCCTTCCGCCGCGTCTTCGCCGTCGCCCGGAAGGGATGACGGGCGGAAGGGATGACGGTCGGACGGCGCCCCGGGCGGGCGGCGCCCTCGGCTCAGACGACGCCGGCCGCCTCCAGCGCGTCGATCTCCCCGTCGGACAGACCCAGCTCCCCGAGGACGGCGCGGGTGTGCTCGCCCGGTGCCGGCACCGCCTCCATGCGGGGGTGCCGGCCGGTCGGTCCCGGCGGGGCGAGCGCCGGGACGGGACCGGCCGGCGTCGGCACCTCGTGCCAGCGTCCGCGCGCGGCCAGCTGCGGGTGGTCCCACACCTCGGCGAGCGTGTTCACCCGGGCGTTCGCGACCGGCACCGCGCTGAGCAGGCCGATCGCCTCGGTGCTGGTCAGCTCCGCGAAACGGGCCGCGATCAGGGCGCCCAGCGCCTCCCGGTGCCGGTGGCGGTCCGCGTTGGTGGCGTAGTGCGGATGCTCGGCCAGCTCCGGACGGTCCAGGAAACCCGCGCAGAAACCGCGCCACTCGCGCTCGTTCTGGACCGCCATCATCACGACCTTCCCGTCGCCCGCCGTGAAGGGGCCGTACGGGTGGATCGTCGCGTGCGCGGCACCCGCCCTCGGCGGCGGCTCGGCGCCCTCGAAGGCGTAATAGAGGGGGAAGCCCATCCACTCCACGGTGGCCTCCAGCATCGACACGTCCAGATGCGTGCCCCGCCCCGTCCGCCCGCGCTCCAGCAGCGCGGCGAGGACCGAGCTGTACGCGTACATCCCGGCGGCGATGTCCGACACCGAGATGCCCGCCTTGGCCAGGTCGTCCGGGGTGCCCGTGACGGACAGCAGCCCCGCCTCGGACTGCACCATCAGGTCGTACGCCTTGCGGCCCTCGTAGGGGCCCGGACCGCCGTAGCCGGAGATGTCGCACACGATCAGGCGCGGGTGCCGCTCCAGCAGCTCCCGGGCGCCGAGCCCGGCCCGGGCCGCCGCGCCCGGCGCCAGGTTCTGCAGGAAGACGTCGGCGTCCGCGACCAGCCGGCGCAGCACCTCCATGCCGCGCGGGTCCTTGAAGTCCAGAGTGAGGGACTCCTTGTTGCGGTTGGCCCACACGAAGTGCGAGCTGAGGCCCCGCACGCGCGTGTCGTAGGCGCGCGCGAAGTCCCCCGCGCCCGGGCGCTCCACCTTGATCACCCGGGCGCCGAGATCCGCGAGCTGGCGGCTGGCGTACGGGGCGGCGACCGCCTGCTCGAGCGAGACGACGGTGATTCCGCGAAGCGGCTGCATGTGTTCTGTTCCCCCGTGCGGCGGCCGGCGTCAGCTCTTGCGGTGCCCTATCAGGCGGGGCTTCGGCTCCAGGCCGTCCAGCCCGTGCCAGGCCAGGTTCACCAGGTGAGCCGCCACCTCCGCCTTCTTCGGGCGCCGCACGTCCAGCCACCACTGGCCGGTCAGCGCCACCATGCCGACCAGCGCCTGCGCGTACAGCGGGGCCAGCTTGGGGTCGAAGCCGCGGCTCTTGAACTCGCGGCCCAGGATGTCCTCCACCTGGGTGGCGATGTCCGAGATCAGGGACGCGAAGGAACCCGTGGACGTGGGGATGGGGGAGTCGCGGACCAGGATGCGGAAACCGTCCGTGTACTCCTCGATGTAGTCGAGGAGCGCGAAGGCCGCCTGCTCGCACAGCTCGCGGGGGTGGCCGGCGGTCAGGGAGCTGGTCACCATGTCCAGCAGCCGCCGCATCTCGCGGTCCACCACCACCGCGTACAGCCCTTCCTTGCCGCCGAAGTGCTCGTAGACCACCGGCTTGGACACCCCGGCTCTCGCCGCGATCTCCTCCACCGACGTGCCCTCGAAGCCCTTCGCCGCGAAGAGGGTGCGACCGATCTCCAGCAGCTGCTGGCGGCGCTCGGCACCGGTCATCCGGGTGCGGCGCGCACGCCGCGGCTTGTCATTGCTGGGGGTGCTGGAGTCGGTCGCCACGGCGACCATCATGCCGCCTCGGCGGTTTCCTTCCGGCGCCGGGAGGAACCTTCGTCCGTGTTGCGGCGGGAATCGATACGCGAGCGTGACGGCCACCGCACGTCGTACGCCCACCCGAGCTGCTCGAACCAGCGGATCAGCCGGGCCGAGGAGTCCAGCTGGCCGCGCATCACCCCGTGCCGCGCGGACGTCGGGTCGGCGTGGTGCAGGTTGTGCCAGGACTCACCGCAGGACAGGATCGCCAGCCACCACACGTTGCCCGAACGGTCCCGCGACTTGAACGGGCGCTTGCCGACCGCGTGGCAGATCGAGTTGATCGACCACGTCACGTGGTGCAGCAGGGCCACCCGCACGAGTGAACCCCAGAAGAACCCGGTGAAAGCTCCCCACCACGACATCGTGACCAGCCCCCCGATCAGCGCGGGAAGGGCGAGGGACACCACGGTCCACAGGATGAACTGGCGAGAGATCGCGCGCAGCGCCGGGTCCTTGACCAGGTCCGGGGCGTACTTGTCCTGCGGGGTCTGCTCCTCGTCGAACATCCAGGCGATGTGGGCCCACCACAGTCCCTTGATCAGCGCCGGGACCGACTCGCCGTACTTCCACGGCGAGTGCGGGTCGCCCTCGTCGTCGGAGTACTTGTGGTGCTTGCGGTGGTCGGCCACCCAGCGGACCAGCGGCCCCTCGACCGCCATCGAGCCCGCGATCGCCAGCGCGATCTTCAGCGGCCGCTTGGCCTTGAAGGAACCGTGGGTGAAGTGCCGGTGGAAGCCGATGGTGATGCCGTGGCAGCCGAGGAAGTAGAAGAAGACCAGCAGGCCCAGGTCCAGCCAGCTCACGCCCCACCCCCATGCCAGCGGCACCGCCGCCGCCAGCGCGAGGAACGGAACGGTGATGAACAGCAGCAGGGTGATCTGCTCGATGGACCGCTTCTGCTCACCACCCAGCGTGGCGGAGAGTTCGCCGGTGCCGTCGGGAGTCTTCGGAGCTTCTGGGATCACATCGGAACTCGTGGTCATGCGCGTCCCCTGGGGGGTCGAGGGTCGTGTCCGGTGCCGTGCTCGGAGACCGAGTGCTCGTTCTTACGGTTCCGTAACCTACGGCGACGTAAGTATGGCAGCGCGTCGCTCCGCGGCAAGAGCCCTGAAGACCTGCGCGTCCCGGCCGACACCTATCCTGGAGGTCGGTCGGACAGCGCGGTCCGCTCTGATTACTTCCCGGACGTCCGGCCCGGTAAGCGGCGCCCGCCGCGCGAGACGGCCGTCCGGGTCCCCCTCCCAGACGAGCTTCACCACTGCAAGGAGCCGCACCTGTGAGCAGTGCCGACGACCAGACCACCACGACGACCAGCAGCGAACTGCGCGCCGACATCCGCCGGCTGGGTGATCTCCTCGGGGAGACCCTCGTCCGGCAGGAGGGCCCCGAGCTGCTGGAACTCGTCGAGAAGGTACGCCGACTCACCCGAGAGGACGGCGAGGCCGCCGCCGAGCTGCTGCGCGGCACCGAGCTGGAGACCGCGGCCAAGCTGGTCCGCGCCTTCTCCACGTACTTCCACCTCGCGAACGTCACCGAGCAGGTGCACCGCGGCCGGGAACTGGGCGCCAAGCGCGCCGCCGAGGGCGGACTGCTCGCCCGTACGGCCGACCGCCTCAAGGACGCCGACCCCGAGCACCTGCGCGACACCGTCCGCAACCTCAACGTCCGGCCCGTCTTCACCGCGCACCCCACCGAGGCCGCCCGCCGCTCCGTCCTCAACAAGCTGCGCCGCATCGCCGCCCTCCTCGAGACCCCCGTCAACGAGTCCGACCGGCGCCGCCTCGACACCCGCCTCGCCGAGAACATCGACCTCGTGTGGCAGACCGACGAACTCCGCGTCGTCCGCCCCGAGCCCACCGACGAGGCCCGCAACGCCATCTACTACCTCGACGAACTCCACGCCGGCGCCGTCGGCGACGTCCTGGAGGACCTCACCGCCGAGCTGGAGCGCGCCGGCGTCGAACTGCCCGACGACACCCGCCCGCTCACCTTCGGCACCTGGATCGGCGGCGACCGCGACGGCAACCCCAACGTCACCCCCCAGGTCACCTGGGACGTCCTGATCCTCCAGCACGAACACGGCATCAACGACGCCCTGGAGATGATCGACGAGCTGCGCGGCTTCCTCTCCAACTCCATCCGCTACGCCGGAGCCACCGAGGAACTCCTCGCCTCCCTCCAGGCCGACCTGGAACGCCTGCCGGAGATCAGCCCCCGCTACAAGCGCCTCAACGCCGAGGAGCCCTACCGGCTCAAGGCCACCTGCATCCGGCAGAAGCTGGAGAACACCAAGGAGCGCCTCGCCAAGGGCACCCCCCACGTGGCCGGCCGCGACTACCTCGGCACCGCCCAGCTCCTGGACGACCTGCGGCTCGTCCAGACCTCCCTGCGCGAACACCGCGGCAGCCTCTTCGCCGACGGCCGCCTCGCCCGCACCATCCGCACCCTGGCCGCGTTCGGCCTCCAGCTCGCCACCATGGACGTCCGCGAACACGCCGACGCCCACCACCACGCCCTCGGCCAGCTCTTCGACCGGCTCGGCGAGGAGTCCTGGCGCTACGCCGACATGCCCCGCGAATACCGGGCAAAGCTCCTCGCCAAGGAACTGCGCTCCCGCCGCCCGCTGGCCCCCAGCCCCGCCCCCGTGGACGCGGCCGGCGAGAAGACCCTCGGCGTCTTCCAGACCGTCAAGCGCGCCCTGGAGGTCTTCGGCCCCGAGGTCATCGAGTCCTACATCATCTCCATGTGCCAGGGTGCCGACGACGTCTTCGCCGCCGCCGTCCTCGCCCGCGAAGCCGGCCTCATCGACCTGCACGCCGGCTGGGCCAAGATCGGCATCGTGCCGCTCCTGGAGACCACCGACGAGCTGAAGGCCGCCGACACGATCCTGGAGGACCTGCTCGCCGACCCCTCCTACCGGCGCCTGGTCGCCCTGCGCGGCGACGTCCAGGAGGTCATGCTCGGCTACTCCGACTCCTCCAAGTTCGGCGGCATCACCACCAGCCAGTGGGAGATCCACCGCGCCCAGCGCCGCCTGCGCGACGTCGCCCACCGCTACGGCGTACGCCTGCGCCTCTTCCACGGCCGCGGCGGCACCGTCGGCCGCGGCGGCGGCCCCACCCACGACGCGATCCTCGCCCAGCCCTGGGGCACCCTGGAAGGCGAGATCAAGGTCACCGAGCAGGGCGAGGTCATCTCCGACAAGTACCTCATCCCGTCCCTGGCCCGGGAGAACCTCGAACTGACCGTCGCGGCCACCCTCCAGGCCTCCGCGCTGCACACCGCGCCCCGCCAGTCCGACGAGGCCCTCGCCCGCTGGGACGCCGCCATGGACGTCGTCTCCGACGCCGCCCACACGGCCTACCGCAAGCTGGTCGAGGACCCCGACCTGCCCACGTACTTCCTGGCCTCCACGCCCGTCGACCAGCTCGCCGACCTGCACCTGGGCTCGCGGCCCTCCCGCCGCCCCGGCTCGGGCGTCTCCCTCGACGGACTGCGCGCCATCCCGTGGGTGTTCGGCTGGACCCAGTCGAGGCAGATCGTCCCCGGCTGGTATGGCGTCGGCTCCGGCCTCAAGGCGCTGCGCGAGGCCGGGCTGGACACCGTCCTCGACGAGATGCACCAGCAGTGGCACTTCTTCCGCAACTTCATCTCCAACGTCGAGATGACCCTCGCCAAGACCGACCTGCGCATCGCCCAGCACTACGTCGACACCCTCGTCCCGGACGAGCTGAAGCACGTCTTCGACGCCATCAAGGCCGAACACGAGCTGACCGTCGCCGAGGTCCTGCGCGTCACCGGCGAGAGCGAACTCCTGGACGCCGACCCCGTCCTCAAGCAGACCTTCGCCATCCGCGACGCCTACCTCGACCCCATCTCCTACCTCCAGGTCGCCCTCCTCGGCCGCCAGCGCGAAGCCGCCGCCGCGGGCGAGGAAGCCGACCCGCTGCTCGCCCGGGCCCTGCTGCTCACGGTCAACGGCGTCGCCGCGGGCCTGCGCAACACCGGCTGACGGACTCAGCCTGCGGGCATGCGTGCCGCCTGGGGCGGCACGGGTGGGCGCAGGCGGCACCCCGCAAGCGCCGGGCAGCGCGACCCACCCCCGCGCCCGCACCGACGCCGCGCACCCACCACACACGACGGTGCCCCCGCGCTCAAACCCAGAGCACGGGGGCACCGTCACGTCGTCGTACGCACAGGCCTCACACCACGAGGAACGCCCCCGTCAGCAGAGCCACCCCAGAACCCGCCATCACCCACGCCACCCGAGTCCGCCGCAGCCCACCGGCCACCACCACCGACGCCAGCAACAACGCCCCACCCAACGGCACCCACGCATACAGCACCCCGGCAGGACCGGACCGCACCGCGTCGTCGCTGCCGGGCTTCATCACTACGGAGTACGTCCGCCCCTCGGCCATCGCGACCGAGTCCTCCAGGACCACCCGCCCCCGCGCCTGCGACCCCGCGGACACCGGCGCGTACGGCCCGCTGCACGTGCCCCCGCCGCACCGCGTCACCTCGACCGTGCCCTGCTCACGCCCCTTGGTCAGCAGCACGTGCTGCGCCGTACCCCAGGACGCCCAGACACCGGCGATCAGGATCAGCGCCGTGACCGTGCCCATCGCCGCGAGCCGGCCGAACCACAGCACGGCACGGGAGGCCTGACGGGGACGGGCAGTGGCGGCAGCTGAGGCAGGCATGGCCGGGATCATTGGCCATACGTGTACGCTCAGTCAACCGTAGTGGAGGACGAGTCGACCTAAGCCCGGAAACATCGCCCATGAACTGCGGGCGGTCGAGATGATGCGTGCCCGCCTTGTCAGTCAGCGAGGCGTGAGGGTCAGTAGCTTCGCGATCCACTCGTCGAAGTGGGGACAGGCGGCTCGCAGAGCGGCTAGACCCAGGTCCATCACCGCCAGGGGGCCGTCCTGTGTTTTCACATACCGCGGGTACAGCTTGAGGATCCGCTTGGAGGGAGCGGTCTCGAGCCCGTCGTTCACATTCTCAGGTCCCCCGGCTTGATCGGCCTGCCGCTTGAGCTCATGGGCCAGGGCCGGGTCGTCAGCCCAGTCCCCGAGCTGCTCCGCGGCAGCGAAGACCCAGCTCTCCGTCTCGTGCAGGACGACATGAGGAAGAAAGCGGGGATGGCCCATGCGTTCCGCGAGGCGCCGCTCGACATGTGCCACCTTCTCCACGGCCGAGCCGGATGGCCGGTCCGACATCCCCGGGCTGTCCTGAGGGAGGCCGTAGTAATCGAGAAGTGTGGTGACCGCAGCCCAGTGGGTGGAGGCCAACAACTTGTGCAGGTCCTTCTCGATTTTCGCCCACTTGCTGACCCCGCCCTTGCCCGCGGGACCACCCGCCGGCATCCGGGTCACCAGGATGGTCGGCACCAGGCAGATGCCGTACTCCGACAGCTCAGGTGCGAGGAAGTCGTTGACCATGTTCTCCTCGGTCTGTCCCTCGCACAGCACCCCCACCATGATCATTCCGAGCGGCCCCGCAACGGCAGCTCCGGCGAGGGCCTGCCGCCCAGCACGTTCTTCTCCCACAGCTCCCCGAGGGAGTAGTCCTCCAGCCACCCTTGGAGCTCTTCGGAAGCCGGGCGTCTCAGTTCCGTCGCTCCTTCCTCGCGTTCCACCACCACGATGTCGTCGAGCGAGAACTGGTTCAGAAGCGTCACGGACTGCGTGGCGATCACGATCTGGCTGCGTACGGCGGCTGACCGGAGCATGTCCGACAGTTGGACGATCGCGTACGGGTGCAGCCCGAGTTCCGGCTCGTCGAGCGTGAAGAGGGCCGGCGGATCGGGCTGGAGGAGTAGAACGCACAGGCAGATGTACCGCAAGGTGCCGTCCGAGAGAGCTTCCGCGGGAAACACCGCGTCGACGCCTTCCTGCATCCAGCGCAGACGGATCCTCCCGCCCGGCTCCTCGTTCAGCAGGAAGTCCCGGAAGAACGGCGCCACTGATTTGATGGCCCGCACGATGCGCCGGTAGGACTTCGGTTCGCCCTCGCGCAGCCGCAACAGGAACGCCGCGAGGTTCGCCGCATCGGGCCGCAGCGCTTCGTTGTCCGCCGCATACCCGAACTGTTTGACCGGCGCCTCACGGCTGGTGTCCTGGAAGTGGAAGACCCGGCAGCCGGCGAGGATGTTCCGCACCGGACGGGCCAGACGAGAGAGCTGCTCCTCCTCCTTCTGCCGCAGCAGCGATTCACGGTGTCCGCGGCCGAAACTCTCCTCCATCGGGAGACCGGGCCCTGGCTCGTGGAAGTGCCCTTTCTCCTCGGCGAAGACGAAGCTGTCATTAGCCGCGGGAACGAGATACGCCTCGTAGCGGTACGGGGGAGCGCCGACCTTGAGCCGAATGCCCTTCTCTGTGCCGCGCCCTGCGAACTGAAGGGCTTGGGCACCACCATGGATGCCCACCTGGAGCGCCAGGTCACCGTCCGCCATCCACCCCAGCAGCTCGAGCGCGCCGACGACGTTGCTCTTGCCCGCCCCGTTGGCACCCACCAGGACGGTCACACCATCACCCAGCTCCAGCGTGCTGGATCGAATGGAGGTGTACCCCTCGACGGTCACCTCTGAGAGCTTGTACGACGGCATGGCCCAACCCTAGGTCAGGGCTTCGGGCAGTGGGTGAGCAGAGCACCAACAGATCATCTGTTGTGATCGCTTGTCCACAGGGTGCCGGTGCACGGTGCAGGTCCGCCGGACCTGGTCGATAAGCTGGACTACCTGCTGTGATCCGGCCACCGGCAGGAAACGGGCGAGACACGGACGAGATACGGAAAGGGGCGTCGCGATCATGCGAGACGGCAGGTGGACCACTGTCACCGAGTCGCAGTTCCAGCACGAGCGCAACGGACTGCTGTATCTCAAGGAGCGGCTCCCGGACAACGAGCCCTACCGTGCCTGGTCGAACTTCACCTTCACCGCGCACAGTGGCCATGTACGCGAGGTCGACCTGCTGGTCGCCGCCCCGGCCGGTCTCTTCCTGGTCGAGTTGAAAAACTGGCAGGGAACGGTCAGCTCCTCGGGAGCGAGCTGGGTGCAGACGCTCTCCGACGACCGTACCCGCATTCACCGCAACCCCCGCCACCTCGCCAACCAGAAGGCGAAGGAACTCAAGGGCCTGCTCAGGGACGCCCTGCAGAAGACCGATCCCCGGCGTCATGTCCCGTACATCCAGGAACTGATCTTCTTCACTGATCCAGGACTGCGCATCCGCCTCGCGCCGAACGACCTGGCGGGCGTCTTCGGCAAGGCCGGCCACAGCGGGCTGGACGACGTCCTCGCCGAGCTCCAGCGCCCCGCTCGCGACATCAAGTCCGGCATCGACCGCCAGTTCTCCCGAGGGCTCGGCAAGCTCCTGGCCGAGGTGGGCATCGGCCGTTCCGACGCCGAGTTCCACGTCGGCACCTACCGACTGGACCGCACCCCCTTCGACACCGGACCGAACTGGGCCGACTACCTCGGCCGCCACGACTCCCTGAGCAAGACCCGCCGTGTGCGCATCTACCTGCGCGAACGAGGAGCCGACCGGCAGGCCCGCGAGTCCATCAGCCACACCGCCGAGCGCGAGGCACGCGCACTGGAGGGCCTCAGGCACCCGGGCCTGGTCGCCCTGGAGAACTTCGACGAGAACGGCCACAGCGCCGGCCCCGCCCTCCTCTACGCCTACCACCCGCGCACGCTCCGCCTGGACGACTACCTCCTCCAGTACGGCGCGAAGCTCGACGCCCAGGCACGGGCCGCCCTCCTGCGCCGCCTGGCCGAAACGGTCCACTACGCGCACCGGCACCTCCTCTTCCACCGCGCCCTGCATGCCCGGGCCGTCCACGTCCTGCCCGGCCCGCGCACCGGGACCGGCAGCGAGGAGGACCGCTGGCTCAACCCGGTCGTCCAGATCGCCGAATGGCAGACGGCGGTCCGCCACCCCCGCCCCCAGGGCGCCCCGGCAGGTTCCGGCGGAACGCTGAGCGGCGGCCACGAGATAATCCCGTCGAACAACCTCGCCGCGTACGTCTCCGAGGCTGCCGACCCCTACCTCGCCCCCGAGGTCACCGCGAAGTCTCCGGACCCCACCGCCCTCGACGTCTTCGGGCTGGGCGTGCTCGGCTACCTGATCTTCACCGGGAGGCCGCCCGCGAGCAGCCAGGCCGAATTGGGCGCCAAACTTGAACAGGGCCGCGGTCTCGTCCCCTCCGCCGTGGCCGACGGCCTGACCAAGGACGTCGACCAGATCGTCCAGGACGCCACGGCCTTCGACCCGTACGCCCGCATCCGCACCGCCGCGGAATTCCTCGAGTGGCTCGACGTCGTCGAACAGGGGCTCAAGCCCAAGAAGCCCGGGACGCAGTCGGCCCTCGAAGCACATGTCGAAGAGGGCGACCCGCTGGAGGCAGCCCCGGACGACGTCATCGGTGGCCGCTTCCGCATCAGGCGGAGCCTGGGCCAGGGCTCCACCTCCCGCGCTCTGCTCGCCGAGGACCTCGAACGCGACAACGCACCCGTCGTCCTCAAGATCGCCCGCAAGGACAAGTACGCCGAGGCACTGCGCCGCGAGGCCGACGTCCTGTCCCGACTGCGCAACGACTCCAAGGTCATCCACCCGGCCCTGCCCGAGCCGATCCGTATCGGCCCGCGCACCGTCCTCGTACTCGACCACGCCGGCGACCGCACCGTCGCCCGCCAGCTGCGCGAGCGTGGCCCGCTTCTCACCGATCAGCTGGAGACCTACTCCACCTACCTCTTCGCGGCCGTCGACTTCCTCGACGGCGAAGGTGTGTGGCACCGCGACCTCAAGCCCGACAACATCGCCATCCGGGTACGCCCCAACGGCACCCGGCAGCTGGTCCTCTTCGACTTCTCCCTCGCCGGCCTCGACGTGGACACCGTCCGGGCCGGCACCGAGGGCTATCTCGACCCATTCATCGAGAACATCACCCGGGGCCGCTACGACGCCCACGCCGAGTGGTACGCCCTGGCCGTCACCCTCCACGAGATGGCCTCCGGAGAGCTGCCCCAGTGGGGCGACGGCTCCGTCCTTGCACGCCAGACCGATCCCAAGAAGTGGCCCCACCCCAAGATCGCCTCCGAGGCCTTCGACTCGGCCCTCCGCGACGGCCTCACCGAGTTCTTCGCACGTGCCCTGCACCGCGACCACCGCAAGCGGTTCCCCGACCTGAAGGAGATGCAGCGCGCCTGGCAGCGCGTCTTCGCCCTCGCCGACCTGCCCGTCCAGGGCCGTACCAGCGGCCACCCCGAGGACCCCGCCCCGTCGGCCGGCGCGCTGCCCGTCGGTGAGCTCCCGCCCCTGGACCCCGCGGCGGACGAGGACGCCCGGGAGGACGCCGCGGCCAAGGCCGGCCGAGACACCGCACTCCTCGTGGCGGGCCTGTCCCTCAGAGCGGTCTCCTTCCTCAACGGCCTGGACGTCCACACCGTCGGTGACCTCCTCGACTACTCGACCCGCAGGCTCGTCAACCGCCCCGGCCTCGGCGCCCGGACCCGCGACGAGATCAACCGCCGCATCAAGCAGTGGCGCCTCGCCCTCGACATCCGCCAGCCCTCCCCGCTCTCCCCGGCCGAGCGCGGCGACTCCGCGGAGGAGATCGCCGAGGCCCGCTCGGAGCAGCGCGAGGAGGGCAGCGACCTGCCCCTGCGCCGCATCTCCCTTGATGCCCTGGTCACCCTCCTGGTGCCCAAGCCGGCCCCCCGGGGACGCAACGCCACCGAGGTCGAGGCGGTGCGACTGCTGCTGCGACTCCCCAGCGAAGAGGGGAACCTGCCCGACGAGCTGCCCAGCTGGCCCCTGAACAAGTCCGTCGCTCCGCTGACCAGCGACCAGGTCACCGAGGGCCGCATCGCCCAGATCGTCGGCGCTCAGCGCAAACGCTGGGGCCGGGACCCGGCGCTCGTCGCCCTGCGAGACGAGCTCCTCGACATACTGGCCACCATGGGCCGGGTCGCCTCTGCGACCGAGCTTGCCGAAGCCTTGATCGGCCGTCGCGGCACCTCCCAGGCCGACCCCAGGGTGCGGCGCGCCCTCGGCATGGCCGCCGTACGGGCCGCGTGCGAGGTCGACTGGGGGATGACCCCACGCCGCCTGCGCAGCCGCCGCCACGGCGAGACCGGCGACAACCGGCTGCTGCTGGCCCTGGAGGTCGACGAGGACAAGGACGCCCCGGACACCCCCTCGGCCCCCGCCCTCCTCAACTACGCCGACCGGCTCGGCAAGGCGGCTGACGCCCTGGCCGCACGCGACACCCTCGCCGGCCCCGGCACCGTGCTGGAACAGATCGTCGCCGCGGACACCGCGTTCCGGGCCCGCTGGCCCGAGGCCCAGATCACCATGGACGAGGCCCGCATGGTCACCCTGGCGGCCGCGGCCTCCCAGGACGCGGCCGCCAACGCCCGGCTGGAGATCTACGCCCGTTCCCTGGAGCCCGTACGAGCCCTCCGTCTCGCCCAGGCCGGCCTGCTGCTGCCACTGGCAGGCAAGTCGGACGACGAGCAGGACGGGCTGACAGTCGAGCAGATCCGCGACCGGGTCCACGCCCGCTTCCCCGACCTGTCCAGCCTCCCGGACGACCGGGTCCTGCTCGGCCGCCTGCTGCGGCAGGCCGGTTTCGAGCTGGAGTGGCGTACGAGCCGGAAGCGTCCTCGCGGCTGGTTCGTACCGAAGCGGGAGTCCGCCGGCGGCGACGTCACCTCGGTCGTCACACAGCGCCGTCCCAGCCGGATCACCCGCACCGACCACTGGACGGCGCGCGATCCGGAGCAGCGTGCCCGCCTGAAGGCCAGGGCCCAGCTGCAGGAGTCCGGCGGCCGTCCCGGCTTCCGGCTCCTCACGGTCCGCTTCGACGACCAGCGCCTCGCCCTGCGGACCCTCACCGAGCAGGGACGCGAGTGGCGCGCCGAACCCGTCGACGTCAGCGCCCTCTTCCTGGCGTCCCTGCGGCGCCTGGTAGAGGCCCGACCCCGGCCCACCTGGGAGACCATCCTGGAGGCGGACAACGCGGAACCGGGATCGCGGGACGCGCTGAAGTTCGGCGAGTACACGGCCGCCGCGTGGCGCGACGTGGAGAAGGACATCCTGGCTGTCCTGGAGGCCCCGGCGGACTCCGGCACCGGCTCCGACACGGCGGCGGGGGAGGGCGACGCAGTCGTCGGCCGCCGCCCGGTGCTCCTGCACGACGCCTCGGTCATGGCCCGCTACGGAGGCATGGGCGTCCTCCAGCGGCTCGCCGACCTGGCCCGCCGGGGCGGTCCGGACGGGCGCGGCCTCTGGCTGCTCAGCCCGCTCACGGACCAGACGGCAGGACCCCGGCTGGACGCCGTGACCGTGCCGATCGAGGACCGCGAGGAGTGGATCAGCCTCAACCATGCCTGGGTGGTCAACGACCCGGGGGAGGAGCAGGCGGCGTAACGCCTGCTCCCGTTTTCCTTGCCGGGCTCGGCTCGGCTCAGATCCGCCCCGCCGGGTCCGGCGGAAGGGCCCGGCTCCGGGCGTTCACGGCGGCCACGGAGGCGCGCAACCGCTCGGTGGAGGAAGCGGCGCGGACGTGCGCCGGGTCCGCGTCCCACTCTCGGCCCCCGCCGACCGGCCGCAACTGGAGATAGGGGCCGACCTGGTCCATCACGACCCCGGTCCGGTTCGTGCGCTCGTCGACGACGACTGTTCCGGCGGTGGGCGGTCCCGGAGACGGAGTGCATGGTGGCGGTGCGGTCACCTGCCACGGCCGCTGTTGGTGCTCGGGCGGGCGGCTGATTCACGTACGTCGGCCACGTCGGTGAGTACGGCGGTCAGCCGATGAGCCGTGGACAGGTTCACCCGCCCCAGCTCCAGGAGCGGACGGTGGACAGTGGTCGTCGTGCAGGACGCCAGGTCCGGCCCGAGGGACGGCAGGGTGATGCCGTGCCGTGCGAGCGCGGCGCTGAGCTCGTCGGATGCGGCGAGCGCGGAGGCGAGGGGGTTGTCGGGGAAGGGATAGACGAACGGGGCGGCCGGGAGGGCGTGTTCGGTTCGGGGGCAGGTGAGGTGATTGTCGCTGTTCATGCTCACAGCGTGCCTGCGTGAAGCTACGCTCAGTAGAGTTCGCGTGCCAGCAACGGAGTTGCGGGCAGCATGCGGCACTTGGCCCCGCGGAATCGGCGGGTGCGCACATGGACACCGCAAGGGGGCACAGCCGATGGCCGGCCGACAGAACCGCAACCAGGACCTGGACCCGTTCACCTCACCGAGGACCTTCTTCGGCAGCGAACTCCGCCGGGCCCGCGAGGCCGCCGGCCTCTCCCAGGACCAGCTCGGCGAGCGGGTCTTCTGCTCCGGCACGTACATCGGCCAGTTCGAGTCGGCGACGAGGCGACCACAGCCGGACCTGTCCAAGCTCCTCGACGACGTCCTCGACACGGGCGAGCACTTCCAGCGCCTGTGCGAACTGGCCCGTAAGTCCAAGCACGCCGACTACTTCGCGGACGCGGCGGAGCTGGAGACCCGCGCCAAGACGATCAGCGAGTACGCGCCGATGCTGGTGCCGGGGTTGTTGCAGACGGAGGCGTATGCGCGGGCGCTGAGCAGTGCCGCGCAACGTTTTGAGTCCCGTGAGGTGGTAGAGGCACTGGTGCAGGCCCGGCTGGAGCGGCAAGCGATCCTTGCCGACTCAACAGCTCCACTGCTGTGGATCGTTCTGCACGAGGCCGTACTTCGTGTGAGGGTCGGTGGTGCCCAGGCCATGGCCGAGCAGCTGATGCACCTGGTAGAGATGGTTGGCACCAACCGTAGGGTGCTGATCCAAGTGCTGCCCTTTGACGCTGGCGCAGACGCCTTCCTCAACGGCACAACGATCCACATGACCTTCACTGACGCACCGGCCGTGACGTACGTGGAGAGCGCGTATACAGGTCAACTCATTGAGGAACCAGCGGTGGTTGCCCAGTATCAGAGGGCCTACGATCTAGCGAGGGCTGCTTCGCTGTCGCCGGAAGCGTCCCTCTCCCTGATCGAGTCGGCGGCGAAGGACTTCGCGACTCAATGACATCCACGTCTGATCTACACGCAGTAACTTGGCGCAAGTCGTCCTACAGCAACGGCGACGGCGGCGCATGCGTCGAGGTGGCTACCGGCTGCCTGGGCACAGTGCCAATCCGCGACAGCAAGATCGCGGCAGGCCCTGTCCTTGTCGTTTCCAACGATGGGTGGTCGGCCTTCCTGGACGCCATCAAGGATGAGCCCGACACCTTGTCTTGATCCCGCACTCATCACGCTTCGTACGAGCCCTGTCACTCAGCTGAGAGACAGGGCTTCGTCGTGGTGAAATGGATGCTTGTGCGCCCTACGGCGCCTTCCGTGACCAAACACCTCAACTGTTGGTGGGCCCAGTGATTGACAGTGCGCGTCTGCTCAAGGATCTGCAGAAGCAGGTGGCCGAGGCTGAGAAGGACCTTCACTCCCAACTCGAGGCGCTTCCCGAGATTGAGCAACGGCTCCTCACGGAGCATGACAAGGCCTTCAGGGCCCGCAGAACCTCGGTTGCGTCCTCTCAGTGGATTAGCGAGCGCGTGACGCAGGCAGCGGTTGCGTGGGCTCTAGGTACGGTATTCGTCCGCTTTTGCGAGGACAATCACCTTCTACTGGATCCGTTCCTGGCAGGTCCGACTCTCGACCGTCAGACACACGCTCAGGAGTTGCACAGTCAATTCATGGCGCTCGACCCCTCCCGTACCCATCGAGACTGGCTTTTGTCGGCGTTTGATGAAATTGGCTCGTCACCCGCCGGTCAAATGCTCTTTGATGAAAATCACAACCCGCTTTACCAAATCCCACTCTCCAACGAAGGCGCTAAGAAGCTCATCGATTTTTGGCGTCTCCATGAGGAGGCTACCGATGTGGGGACTCAAATTGTGCACCAATTCGCCGATCCTGATTGGGGCACCCGATTCCTCGGTGATCTCTATCAAGATCTTTCCCAGGAGGCGAAGGACAAGTATGCACTCCTCCAGACGCCCGAGTTCGTAGAAGAGTTCATTCTGCAGCGTACGCTCGGTAAAGCGATTAAGCAAGTGGGGTATGACGAGGTTAAGATGATCGATCCAACTTGCGGATCTGGTCACTTCGTTCTAGGGGCATTCCATCTGATCCTCGCGGAGTGGGAAAGTGAGGCGCCCAGCGATGACGTTCATTTGCGTGTAGCGGGAGCGCTTAATGCGGTACATGGCGTTGACATTAATCCGTTCGCTGTGGCGATTACTCGCTTCCGCTTGCTCATTGCGGCGCTCAAGGCTGCAGAGATCTCGAGCCTGCGCGAATCAAATAGCTATGATTGGCCACTGCATATCGCGACAGGAGACGCCCTTCTCAAGACGGAACAGGGTAACCTTTTCCAACCAGATGGCGCTCTTAATGTAGACGGAGATCAAGAGTTTTGGTTCGACACAGAGGATCTGGCCGAGCACCTTGATATCCTCAAGCCGGGACGCTATCACGCGGTAGTCGGTAACCCGCCGTATATTGCCGTAAAAGACTCAAACCTTAGAGACACCTATCGTCGCCTGTACCGAAATGTCTGCCACGGCAAGTATGTTTTGTCCGTCCCGTTCATGCAACGGTTCTTCGAACTGGCGATCCGTGACGAGGAAGGGAATGTTGAGTCTGGCTACGTAGGGCAGATCACGTCCAACTCTTTTATGAAACGTGAGTTCGGCGAGAAAATGGTACAGGGATACCTTAAGAGCTCTGTGGACCTGATTGAGGTGATCGACTCTTCTGGTGCGTACATTCCTGGCCATGGAACTCCAACGGTGATCATCGTCGGAAGGAACCGGCCAGCCTCTCTTGGCGCCAGGACTGTACGGACTGTCCGTGGTGTGCAAGGAGAGCCTGAGCCCCCAAGGGACCCAAAGTTCGGTCGCGTGTGGAGAGATATTGTAGAAAGGATTGATGCTCCCGGAAAAAGTGCAGGTGCGTGGGTATCCGCCGATAGCCTTGATCGTGGCGACTACTTTGGAAAGCATCCGTGGATTCTTGCCGACGGTGGCGTGGAAACACTTCAGGAAATCAACAAAAAATCAGTAGGTGAACTCAAAAAGCATGCCAATGCGGTAGTTGGCATTGCTGCAGTCACGGGTGAAGATGACCTTTACCTGCTGCCACGTAATGGCGCTTCGAGGCGACTGGGCGTGCAGCAAACGAGTCCGCTTATCACTGGTGAATCTGTTCGCGATCACCTAGCATTGCCAGAATTTGATGCGATCTGGACTTACGGACAGAACTTTAAAGTTGTCCCACTGTCCGACTTGGGTGCAGCTGCTCGAATTTTGCAGGCAGGGAGAAGTGTAATCCGACGCAGGAAACGCTTCGGCAAGCTTATGGTCGATCGTGGTTTTTCCTGGTATGAGTGGCAGGAGGTGTATGTAGGAAAGCTCAGGTCCTCGTTGACAGTCACCTTCGCTGAAGTGGCTACTCATAACCACTTTGCGCTCGATCGAGGCGATAAAATCTTCAATCGAACATCACCTGTTATTAAGCTTCCCGAGAAGGCTACCGAAGATGATTATCTCAAGCTTCTGGGTGTACTAAACTCGTCTATGGCCTGCTTCTGGTTGAAGCAGATGTGCCACAGCAAGGGGAGTACGGTAGATGTAAAAGGTGCCAGGCAGTCGAGAATTCCGTTTGATGATTTCTATCAATTTAACGGGACTAATGTCCAGGAATTCCCGCTTCCCGCCGTGTATCCCCTTGCTCGTGCAATCGAGCTGGACGCCCTCGCCCAGCAACTCGCTGCCGTAACCCCTGCCACCGTAGCCGCTGACCCGGAGGATGCGCCGACGTCCGAAAAGCTGGCGCAGGCTAAGTCGGAGTGGCACCGCATCCGCGCCCGGATGATCGCCGTCCAGGAGGAGCTGGACTGGGAGGTCTACGGCATTTACGGGCTGCATGACGACCTCACGGCACCGGAAGATTCACTGCCTGCTGACGGCCTTGTTCTCGGGCAACGTGCTTTCGAAATCGGCCTTGGCCAGCGCGTAAAGGATCAGGGTGTCAAGACGGAATGGTTCCGGCGTCACAACTCCACGATGATCAGCGAGGTTCCGGCCGGCTGGCCCGAGGCGTATAAGCAGACCGTCCGTCGTCGACTCGAAGCCATAAAGAACTCCTCCGTGATTGGGCTCATCGAGCGTCCCGAATACAAGCGGCGCTGGCTCACCGACGGGTGGGATCCCCAGCAGCAGGCGGCTCTCAAGGAGTGGCTGCTCGCGCGCATGGAGCGCCGGGAACTCTGGTTCGAGACAGACCACGACGGGACGGAGCGCCCCTGCACCCGTTCCCTCCCCGAGCTGGTCGACGACCTTACTCGTGACCACGACTTCGTAGCGGTTGCGGAGCTCTACGCGCCCGGAGAGGAGCTGTCCGTGGTTGTTCCCAAACTGGTTGAAGACCAGCACGTGCCGTTCCTGGCTGCCCTGCGCTATACGGAGGCGGCCCACAAGAAGAAGCGCGAGGTCTGGGAGCAGGTCTGGCAGCGTCAGCGGGAGGAAGACGCGGCCACCGCTGACAGGGATTACCTGAAGGCGTTGGAGATTCGGAAGGGCACCCCTGTTCCGCCGAAGTACACGACCGCCGATTTCCGCAAGCCCTCCTACGCCACCCAGCGTGGCGGCCTCGACGTCCCCAAGGAGCGGTTCATCTCATACAGCCGCACCCTCAACCCGGCGATCGAGGTCCTGGGCTGGGGAGGCTGGGATCACCTGGAGCAGGCCGCGGCCCTCACCGAGACCATCGAGGCCCGTACGACCTCCGGAAACTGGGAGCGGGAGGACTTCATCCCCTACCTCGCCGGTCTGCTGGAGCTGCTGCCGTGGCTGAAGCAGTGGCACCCCGAGGACGCCGGCATGTTCGAGGAGGCGCTGCTGGACTGGCAGCGGGAGGAGGAGTTCGCGGTCACTGACGAGGAGCTGCGCGCCTGGCGTCCCGCCCGCAAGGCGGCGAAGAAGGCCACGGCCAAGCCAGCCGGCGGGAAGAGCCGGAAGGCGAAGGACGACGAGACCCCCGCCGCCCCGGCGGAGTCCGGGGACCGACAGGAGTAGTCGTCACCCTTCGCAGGGCACCCTTGCGAAGGGCCCCGCCGCACCCGCCATCGCGCCCGTGCCCCGCTGACCCGCGCAAACCCGGCAGTTCCGTGCTCCCCGCACGTTACGCTGAGGTATTCGGGTGACGTGGGCCGTCCGGGTCAGGCGGTCGGGCGTGCCGTGCGCGGGTCGTACGGCGGGCGAGGCGCCGGTCCGGTGACCGGCGCGTGCGGCACCCGGAGACAGGGGCGGACGGCCCGGCGAGCGGCGGCTGCCGTGGGGCCGGACCGGGCGGCCGAGCGGGCCACAAACGGGACACACGAGGAGTACGCGATGGCACACCCCACCCAGCCACTGCTGCGTGAGGTCATCGACATCCCCACCGTCAGTCACGAGAGTTTCGTGCTGAAGCTCACCGAGGCGCTGGGCAGCGACGAGGAGCTTTCGAAGGCGCTGGACGCCTACGTCCTCACCGACAACCTCGTCGAGCGGTTCGGGGACGCCCTGTCCCTCATCGAGGCGGCGCTGACCAGTGGCAGTTCCAAGGCCGCCTACCTCCACGGCTCCTTCGGTTCCGGCAAGTCGCACTTCATGGCGGTGCTGGCCGCGCTGCTGGGCATCCAGGAGCGGGCGTCGCTCAGGATGCGCGGTCACGAGAGCTTCGCTGGGGCCATGCGCGAGCACCCCTGGTTGCACCACACGAAGTTTCTGCTGCTGCCCTTCCACATGCTCGACGGCAAGTCCCTCGAACAGAAGGTGCTCGGCGGCTACGTGGAGCACATCCGTCGCCTGCACGACGACGCGCCGATCCCGCAGGTCTACCGCACGGACGCGCTGTTCGAGAACATCCGCAGCCACCGGGAGCAGATGGGCGACAAGGCGTTCATCGACGGGCTGCCGGGCGGGGACGCCGAGGACAAATGGGGTGACTCGGTCTTCTGGACCACCGAGAAGCTGGACACCGCACTCGCCGCCGAGCAGACGGACGAGGACACCCTCAACGAGGTCGACCCGCAGTGGCACCGTGAGCCCGTCACCCCCGGCGGGCTGCGCGCCAAGCTGGTCTCCGACGCGCTCACCACCTGGTTCAAGGGGCTCTTCCAGGACGCCGCCGAGGACCGGCAGGCGTACGTGTCCCTCGACCGGGGCCTCGGCATCATCGCCGCGCACGCGAAGTCCCTCGGGTACGACGCGCTAGTCCTCTTCCTCGACGAGCTGATCCTGTGGCTGGCCAACCGCATCCGGGACGAGAAGTTCGTCTCCGAGCAGGCCGCCAAGATCACCAACTTCGTGGAGGGCAGCGACGCCCGCCGGGCCATCCCGGTGGTCTCCTTCATCGCCCGCCAGCGCGACCTGCGGGAGCTGGTCGGTGACGAGGCCGTGCTCGGCTCGGCCGAGGTGTCCATCCAGGACACCCTCTCCCTGGCCGACGACCGGTTCCGTACGATCCCGCTGCCCGACAGCGACCTGCCGGCGATCGCGCACGCCCGGCTGTTGGAGCCCCGCAAGGACGTGCCCGACGCGAAGGCCCGCATCGACCAGGCCTTCACCAACATCAAGCGCGTCAAGCCCGACGTGTGGGACGCGCTGCTGGGCGACAGCAAGGACATCACGACCGCGGACGAGGACGCCTTCCGCCGGGCCTTCCCGTTCTCGCCGGCCTTCATGGACACGTTGGTGCGGGTCGCCGAGGCGCTGTCCCGCTCCCGTACCGGCCTGAAGCTCATGGGTCAGATGCTGTACGACCAGCGCGACACCCTCCGCCTGGGCCAGCTCGTGCCCCTCGGTGACCTGTACGAGGTGCTGTACCGGGGCGGCAGCGACCCCTTCACCCAGACACTGCGGGAGCAGTTCCGGTCCGCGCAGGAGCTGTACAAGAACAAGCTCCAGCCCTACCTTCTCGGCCGGTACGAGCTCACGCACGACGACACCGAGGCGTACCGTCGCGATCCGGACGGGCTCGACCCCGCCGTACGCGCCCGGGTGGAGTCGTTCATCGTCGACAACCGGCTCATCGGCACGCTGCTGCTGTCCGCCCTCGTGCCGTCCGTGCCCGCCTTCCAGAACCTGACCGTCAAGCGGCTCACCGCCCTCAACCACGGCATCGTCACCTCCCGGGTGCGTGGCTTCGAGGCCAAGGAGGTCGCGAAGAAGGCCAAGGAATGGGCCGACGAGTTCGGTGAGATCAAGTACACCGAAGGGCCCGACGCCGGGATCTCGCTGGAGCTCGTCGGGGTCGACTACGAGTCGATCATCACCCGCGCCCAGACCAACAACAACCCGTCCAACCGCCGCGGCCTCCTCAAGCGCATGCTGTGGGAGGAGCTGGGGGTGACCGAGGGCCAGCTCGACGACCAGCTCAACCTGTCGTGGCGGGGCTCCCGGCGGTCCGCCGAGGTCCTCTTCGGGAACCTCGCCGACGCCAACACCCTGGACGACGAGAAGGTCAAGCCGCGCCAGCCGGGCAACTGGCGGCTCATCGTCGACATGCCCTTCGACGATGTATACGGAGAGGCCGAGGACCGCGACCGCATCATGCGGCTCAAGAACCTCCCCGACCACGACGAGATCCGCACCATCGGCTGGATCCCCGCGCACTTCACGCACGCCATGTACACGAAGTTCCAGCGGCTGGTCATCATCGACTACGTCCTCAACGGACAGCGCTTCGAGTCCTACGCCGGTCACCTCAGCCCCAACGACCGGGAACGCGCCAAGGACGCCCTGCGCAACCAGCACCGCCGCCTGTCCAGCACCGTACGGACCGCCCTCAAGCAGGCCTACGGCCTTCTGCCGAAGGACCCTGCGGTCGTCGGCGGCTACGACGAGCACATCCTGCCCGTCCCCGACATGCAGGGGATCGTGCTGGAGTACAACCAGTCGCTGTACGACGCGGCGCGGCGCATCATCTCCGGCGCCCTCGCCCACCAGTACCCGGCCCACCCCGACTTCGACCCGCAGAACGAGCAGCTGTCGGTGCGGACGGCCGACGTCAAGACCGTCTTCGGGTACCTGCGCGCTGCCTCCGACGAAGGCACCGACGTCGTCGAGATCCGTCCGAAGGACCGCCCGCTGATGGCCCGCATCGCCGGTCAGAAGGGCCTGAAGCTGGGCACCATGTTCGAGGCCCGCTTCCAGCTCGGCCGGCACTGGGAGGAGCACTTCGGGCAGAAGGCCGGCACCACCTACGACGACAAGGACATCCCCGTCCACGTCCTCCTCGGCTGGATCGACGAGCCCCTGCCGTACGGCCTCGACCCGGTCCTCGCCAACCTGGTGCTGTGCGCCTACGCCGAGCGCACCGACCGGGTGTGGACCTACCACAACGGTCCCGCCGCGGTCGCCGACCCCACCGCCCTCAAGACCGTCTACAGCCTGCGGGCGCAGGAACGCCCCACCGAGGAGGCGTGGAACGAGGCCATCGAGCGCGCGGCACGGATATTCGGCGAAGCCCCGCTGTCGCCGATGCGCCGGGCCCGCATCATCACCGAGTTCAGCGACCGGATCAGGGCACGGGCCGCGCAGCTGCGCACCGCCGCGAGGAAGCTCGTCGACGAGCTGGAGCAGCACGCCGACTACCTCGGTCTGGACACCGAGAACGACGAGGGCCGCCTCGGCACCGCACGCCGCGCAGCCGTCCTCGTGGACGACCTGGCCGACGCCGACCGGCACGACCCGCTCGCCATCGTCAACCTGCTCGCCGGTGCCGACACCGGTGACCGGGCCGGCCAGGAGCGGATCGGGACGTCCCTGTCCAGCGCGCCCGCCGTCATCGGAGCGCTGACGGGCGTGCCCTGGTCCAGCGTCTACGACATGGCCCGCGACGTGCGCGAACCGTACGCCACCGAGGCCCGCGTCGTCCTCGACTCCCTGCACGGCACGGCACGGGCGGACGAGAACACCGCCGTCCTCGGCACCGCGCTGGAGAAGGCGACCAGGGAACTCACCGCGATCCTGCGCCGCGCCAACGCCGCACAGACGCCGCCGCCCGCGCCCCCCACCAGCCCGCAGCCCGGCCCCGCGCCGGTTCCCGCGCCCGCCCGCTTCCCCCTGCCCAGCAACGGTGCTTCGGGCCGGAACGGCAACGGCACGTCCGTCGCCGTACCGGAGCAGTCGCACGGACAGTACGAGACGGAGGCCGCCGACGCCATCGACCGGCTGCGCGCGGAGCTTGCCGAAGTGACC
Organism: Streptomyces sp. BK79; assembly: GCF_044142145.1. Taxonomy (NCBI): domain Bacteria; kingdom Bacillati; phylum Actinomycetota; class Actinomycetes; order Kitasatosporales; family Streptomycetaceae; genus Streptomyces; species Streptomyces sp. BK79. The sequence continues at coordinate 76,808 of NZ_JBHVOC010000010.1, read as the reverse complement.
GAGGCCCACCCGCACGTCCGCGTCCAGGTCACATGGCAGGTGATCGACCAGCCGTGAGCACGAACAGCACCACCGCTCCGCCGCCCGGACACGGCACCGGGCAGTCCCGTCCCAGGCCTGCCCACCCTGCCGCGATCGTCCAGGTACTGGAAGCCCGTTCCTTCACCGAGGGCGAGCCCCGCATTGTCCTCATCCGTGCGGAGCCGCACTGGAACGGGCCCCGTCGGCTGCCGCTCGGCGGCGGCCGGAGCGCGCACATCACCACCGCTGTCTCACCGCTCGCCGTGCTGGACACACTCGTCGCATGGGACCGGACCGACCCCGGTGAACGGGACGTGCTCGCTGTCCTCACCGACGTGGAGGACGCCGACCTCGGCCCCGGCCTGCTCGCCCGCGTCTACCGCAACCGCGTCTACCCCATAGAGCCCTGGGCCGTCGTCCGCCGCCTCTTCGGCGCCGTCGACCTCGACCCCCGCCTGACCGCGGAGGGCTGGGCGGCCGAAGCCCTCATCGACGCGGCGGGCCAGGAGAGCTGGCCCAAGACCCCCGGCACGGTCCTCTCCCGCGACACCGCCCTGTCCCGGCTCGCCGCCGGGCGGCTGTCCACCACCGCCCACCGCCTCGACCCCGACCGGCTCGACCTGCACGCCCTGATGGCCTGGTCCCTCGCTCCCGGCGCGGTCGAACGCGTCGCCTCGCTGCGCGACCAGGAACGGCGCGGACTCGCGGCCTGGCTCGCCGACCCCGACCGGGTGGGCCTTCGGTCCCACCAGGCGCTCACCGCCCTGTTCGCGTTGTTCGAGGCGGGTAATGGGGCGGACGCGGTGCCCATGGGCCTGGTGTGCGCTGCCCTGTGGGGCGGAAAAGCACCCATGGGAGTAGACCGTGCCCGTGGCCGCGCGGAGCTGAAGTTCGGTGGCCGACGGCTCGACGACGACACCTTCGCCGCCTTCGGCGCCGAGACCGAGGACTACGTCCGGGTCCTGCTGACCGCCCGCTCCGCGCACGTGTCCGAGGACGAGCCGATGCTGCCGGGACCCGACCCTCGCGCCCTCATGGCCCGAGCCGACGTCCTCATCCGCGACATGGGGGCAGAGGACGCCGCCGCCGCCAGCGACCTGCTCGAAACCGGACTACAGGCACGCTACGGAGCCGTCGCCCGCACACTGACCGCCTGTGTTCCCACCGACCCGGGTAAATCCCCGGCCGAGCGGCGCGTCCGAGACCTGACACACGCCGTCGAACGGCTGTCCCGGCATGAGCTATCCCGGCTCGCGAGCCACCGTACGACGATGACCCGGATCCGTATGGCGCAGCGGCTCGTGCACTGGCTCGCCCAGCCCCCGGCCACCAAATTCACCACCGTGGCCGAGGCGGTGCAACAGCACATCGCCACCTACGGATGGGTTGACCTCGCCCACGGCTGGATCACCGACGGCGACCACGCACACCCGGAACTGCCCGGCGCGCTCGCCACACTGAGCACCGCAGTACGGGCCCGGCGGCACGCTCTCGACGAGGCGTTCGCCACCTGCCTCACCGAGGAGACCCGCAGCGGCGCCGCACCCCGCGACGCCCTCGTCGTCGAGGACTTCGCCCGCCGCGTCCTGGCACCGATCGTCAAACCCAGCCGCACGTCGAGCGCCGGAAGCCCGCCGCTCCTCCTCGTCGTACTCGACGGAGCGAGCGCCGCCGTGGCAGCGGCCCTCGCCGAGCAACTGCGCACACGCTCCTGGGCCGAATACGACCCCGTGGCCGACACTGCGGGAGACCGTCAGCGGCGCGGCATGCTCGCCGCGCTGCCCACGATCACCCGGGCCTCCCGCGGCTCGCTCTTCGCCGGCGAGCTCACCGAGATCGACCAGCAGGAGGAACGCAGGCGTTTTGCGGCACACCGCTTCTGGGGCGGAGCAAAGGTTCAGCTCTTCCACAAGGCCGACCTGCGGGGAGACGCGGGACACGCCCTCGGCGGCGAACTCGCGGAGGCACTCGCCGACCCCGACACCCACGTCGCCGTCGTCGTCAACACAGTCGACGACCGCCTCGGCGAGGACCGGGCCATGTCTCACTGGCAGCTGAACGAACTCCTCGGAATGGAACACCTGCTGACCCAAGCCCGCACCACCGGCCGTGCGCTGGTCATCACCGCCGACCACGGACACGTCCTCGACCACGGCACCGACAAGGAGAACGTCCCCGACGCGCTCTCCGCACGACACCGCAGAGGCACCACACCGGCCGCCCGAGGCGAGACCGTCCTCACCGGACGGCGTGTCGTCGCCGAAGGACAGCGCATCACCGCCCTGTGGGACACCGGGCTGCGCTACGGAAACCGGCAGGCCGGATACCACGGCGGCGTCGCCCTCGCCGAAGCTGCCATCCCCGTGCTGGCCTTTGTCCCCCACGGCGCACCCGTACCCAAGGGCTGGCGGGAGCTCGGCCCCCAGCGGCCCTTCTGGTGGTCCCTGAAAGAGGACACCGTTCCCGGCGTACCCGTCCCGTCCGCACAGACACCGGCCATCACACCGCCGACCAGGCGTACGCCCTCGGCCGCCGATCTGCGGAAGAGGGCGGAAGAGCAGCAGGCCGCCGAGCACGAGACCGGCCAGGGAGTGCTGATGTCCTTCGAGGACATCAGCACAGTCGAGCCGACCGGGACGGCCGCGCCTCCTCCCCAGCCTGCCCTCGCCCCCGCCTCGGCCGCCGAACAGCTCATCGAGGGGCTGCGCGCATCCGACATCATGAGCGCGCAGCTCGGCTCACTGCCACGCCCGGAGGAATTCGACACCGTCGCAAAGGCCGTCCGGGCACTCGTCGACGCCCACGGGATCCTGCCGGTCACCGCGGTCGCGGAACAGGCCGGGAAACGCGCCACGCGCGCCGCGGGCTTCGCCGCCACACTGCAACGCGTACTCAACTACGACCAGGCTGAGATCCTCACCCTCACCGACAACGGACGCTCCCTCCGGCTCGACGTACCGTTGCTGCGACGGCAGTTCCGCATCGGTACGACAGGCGGAGCACGGACGTGACAGCCCAGGGCATCAGCCCCGAACGTCGCATTCGACTGATCGACGCACTGCGCCGGGGCGCCGTACCCGAGACCGGACTCGGGGTCCTCGCGGTCGGCCTCGGCCGGTTCGAGGCCGCCGTCGACGCGGAACTCGACGCGGTCGCCACCGGATCGGCCGTCTTCAAAGCCGTACGGGGCGAATACGGTTCGGGCAAGACCTTCTTCACTCGCTGGCTCGCCGAACGTGCCAAGCAGCGCAACTTCGCCGTCGCCGAGGTACAGGTCTCCGAGAACGAGACCCCCCTGCACAAACTGGAAACGGTCTACCGGCGACTCACCGAGCGCCTCGCCACCAGCACCTTCCCACCCAGCGCATTCCGGCCGGTCGTCGACGCCTGGTTCTACGCCCTGGAGGAGGACGCACTCGCCGCCGGTGCCACCGACGACGAACTGCCGGAGGCCGTGGACGGCCTCCTCACCGCACGCCTCGCCGAGGTCTCCCGCGTCGCACCGGCGTTCGCCACCGCCCTGCGGGGTTACCGGCGAGCCCAGGACGCGGGAGACGACGCCACCGCCGAATCGGTCCTCGCCTGGCTCGGCGGGCAGCCCCACGTCGCCGCAGCGGCCCGCCGAAGCGCAGGCGTCCGCGGTGACCTGGACCACTTCGGAGCGCTCGGCTTCCTTCAGGGCCTGCTGACCGTCCTCAAGGACTCCGGCCACCCCGGGCTGCTTCTCGTCCTCGACGAGGTGGAAACACTGCAGCGAGTCCGCTCGGACGCCCGGGACAAGGCGCTCAACGCACTGCGCCAGCTCATCGACGAGGTGCACTCCGGGCGGTTCCCCGGCCTCTACCTCCTCATCACCGGCACACCCGCCTTCTTCGAAGGACCGCAGGGCGCCCAGCGGCTGGCACCGCTCGCCCAGCGCCTGGCCACCGACTTCACCACCGACGCCCGCTTCGACAACCCGCGCGCCGTGCAGCTCAGGCTCCCCGGCTTCACCGTGGAATCCCTGACCGAACTCGGCGGCAGGGTCCGGGACCTCCATGCCTCGGGGACCGAAGGGAAAGCCGCCGAACGGGTACGGAGTGTCGTCGACGACTCCTACCTGACCGACCTCGCGCGCGCCTTGGCAGGGAGCCTCGGTGGCAGAGTCGGCATCGCACCGAGGCTCTTCCTCAAGAAGCTCGTGGGTGACGTACTCGACCGTGTGGAGCAGTTCGAGGACTTCGATCCGCGCAAGCACTACGCGCTCACAGTCACGGAATTCGAGCTGACCGGCACCGAGAGGAACGCCGCGGCAGGCTCGGCCGACGACATCGAACTCCCTCTGTGAGGCGCCCGTGAACTCCGGCGACACCCCGGACGCGGTCGATCGGCTCCACCCCATCGTCCTGCACCACATCGCCAACACCCTCGGCTGGCCAGATCTGCGCCCTCTCCAGAAGGCCGCCGTCCATCCGCTCATGGACGGCACGGACGCGCTGCTCCTCGCACCCACCGCCGGCGGCAAGACCGAAGCCGCAGCATTCCCGCTGCTGTCGAAGATGGCCGAGGCACGGTGGACAGGAACATCGATCCTCTATGTGTGCCCGCTCAAGGCACTGCTCAACAACCTCCTGCCGCGCCTGGAGAGCTACACCGCGTGGCTCGGACGCTCCGCGGCACTCTGGCACGGCGACGTCCCACAGTCCCGGCGCAAACGCATTCTGTGGGAGCGGCCCGACATCCTGCTGACCACGCCGGAATCGCTGGAAGCAATGCTGGTCAGCGCGAACGTTGATCACCGAGCCTTCTTCTCGGGGTTGCGAGCGGTCGTCGTGGACGAGGTCCACGCCTTCGCAGGCGACGACCGTGGCTGGCACCTCCTTGCCGTGCTGGAGCGACTGGAACGGATCGCCGACCGCCCGGTGCAGCGGGTCGGCCTCTCCGCGACCGTGGGCAATCCTCCGCAGCTCCTGGCCTGGCTGCAGGGCTCCGGTGCCGGGAAGCGCTCCTCACAGGTGGTCGACGTCGGCAGCCCCGCACCGACGGCCGGCCTCCCGCCGTCCGGAGACATCCAGCTCGACTACGTGGGCTCCCTGGAGAACGCCGCCACCGTCATCGCCTCACTCCACCGGGGAGAGAAGCGCCTGGTCTTCTGCGAGACCCGGCGGCACGTCGAGAAGCTCGGCGAGTGCCTGCGCGCCAAGGGTGTGACCACGTTCCTATCGCATGCCTCCCTCGCCGTCGACGAGCGCCGACGCGCCGAGGAAGCGTTCAGTGAGGCGCGCGACTGCGTCATCGTCTCCACCAGCACTCTCGAACTCGGCATCGACGTAGGTGACCTCGACCGCGTCGTTCAGATCGACGCACCGCCCACCGTAGCGTCCTTCCTCCAGCGCCTGGGCCGAACCGGCAGGCGGCCGGGATCCACCCGCAACTGCCTCTTCCTCACCCTCGACGAGGACGGCCTGCTCGCCGCCGCGGCCCTGCTCCTGCAGTGGTCACGGGGCTGGGTCGAACCAGTGGTGGCCCCACCCGAGCCCCGGCACATCGCCGCCCAGCAGGTACTCGCCCTCTGCCTGCAGGAGAACACCGTCGGAGAACACCTCTGGCAGGAATGGTGGGGCGGGCTGGGGCCCTTCGGACCCCCGGCCGAACCGATCGTGAAACACCTGATCGACGAGGGATACCTCGAACGTGACGGAGGCATGCTGTTGATCGGTCCCGAAGCGGAGCAGCGCTTCGGCTACCGCCACTTCATGGAGCTGACGGCGGTGTTCACGGCCGCGCCGGAGTTCACTGTGCTCTTCGGCCGCAAGGAGATCGGGTCGACCGACCCCGCTCTGCTGACCGAGAAAGTAGCTGGCCCACGACGCCTCCTGCTGGCGGGGCGCAGCTGGCAGGTTACCTACATCGACTGGTCCAGGCGCCGATGCTTCGTCGAACCCGTGGAGAGCGGCGGCAAGGCACGGTGGGCCGGAGCGGGCTTCGCCCGGGGAGCTTCGTACGAACTCACACGCGGCGTACGCGAAGTCCTGCTCGGTACCGATCCACCCGTGACGCTGACACGGCGCGCCCACGACGCCCTGGCCGCCGCCCGCGAGAACGCCGTCGAACGCGTGCACCCGGGCGGAACCGTCGTCGTCCGTGGCGGTCGCGACACCGGCGTCCGCTGGTGGACCTGGGCCGGGCAGAGGGCGAACGCCACACTGGCGGCCACCCTCAGCGAGATCGCCGACCCCCTTCAGTACCCCACGGACGCCTGCATCCGCCTTCGGGAGGACCTGACAGCTACCGAATGGCAGCAGGCCAGGGCCCGGGCGGAAGAGCAGCTCAGCCTGCCTTCCGTGGACCCGCGGGCATTGCGGGGACTGAAGTTCAGTGCCGCCCTGCCGGAACGCCTCGCCACGGCCACGCTGGCCACTCGTCTGGCGGATCCGGACAGGGCTGTATCGGTCCTCAAGGAGCCCGCCCGGCTCTCGGCTCCGCGCCTCTGAACGATGGGCCCGCAGGGCGCGGAGAGTCTCAGGAGTTGTACGTGCTCTGCGCCCGCTCCAGACCCTCGATCACCAGGGCCTCGACCGCGTCCGCCGCCCGGTCCACGAAGTAGTCCAGCTCCTTGCGCTCCGCCGACGAGAAATCCTTCAGCACGAAGTCCGCCACCGGCATCCGCCCCGGCGGCCGGCCGATCCCGAACCGCACCCGGTGGTAGTCCGCACCCAGCGACCTCGTGATCGACTTCAACCCGTTGTGCCCGTTGTCCCCGCCACCCAGCTTCAGCCGCAGGACCCCGTAGTCGATGTCCAGCTCGTCGTGCACCGCCACCACGTTGCCGACCGGCACCTTGTAGAAGTCCCGCAGCACCGTCACCGGCCCGCCCGACACGTTCATGTACGACATCGGCTTCGCCAGGATCACCCGCCGGCCGGCCGGCCCGGGCGGACCGACCCGCCCCTCCACCACCTGCGCCTGCGCCTTGCCGTGCCGCTTGAACCGCGCCCCGATCCGCTCCGCCAGCAGATCCACCACCATGAAACCGACGTTGTGCCGGTTCGCGGCGTACTCGGGGCCCGGATTACCCAGACCGGCCACCAGCCAGGGCGCACCCGCGTCCGTCGTCACGTCCATGTCTCCTCACACCACCCGGATCCGTCCACACATACGCGTCGGCCGCCGCCCCGCGCGGGAGCGGCGGCCGACCACACCGTAAGGGGAGGATCAGGCCTCGGCGGCCTCGTCGCCCTCGCCCTCACCCTCCGCCGCGGGCTCCTCGGCCTGCGCGGCCAGCACCTGGAGGACGACCGTGTCGCCATCGACGGCCAGCTTCGTGCCGGACGGGAGCGGGATGTCCTTCGCCAGGATGGAGGCACCGGCCTCCAGGCCCTCGACGGAGACGGTGACCGACTCGGGGATGTGCGTGGCCTCGGCCTCGACCGGCAGCGCGTTCAGCACGTGCTCCAGCAGGTTGCCGCCCGGCGCCAGCTCGCCCTCGGTCTGCACGAAGATCTCGACGCCGACCGTCTCGCCACGCTGCACCAGCTGCAGGTCGACGTGCTCCAGGAAGCCCTTGATCGGGTCACGCTGGACCGACTTCGGGATCGCCAGCTCGTTGGACTTGCCGTCGATGTCCAGCGCGATGAGCACGTTCGGCGTACGCAGCGCCAGCAGCAGCTCGTGGCCCGGCAGCGTCAGGTGGATCGGGTCGGAACCGTGGCCGTACAGCACACCGGGAACCTTGTTGTCACGACGGATACGACGGGCGGCACCCTTGCCGAACTCGCTGCGCGTCGCCGCGGCGATCTTCACCTCGGACATGATCACTCCTCGTAGAGGTAGAAACGGACGTGGTCACCCGGCCACGAACGGCCTGCTACGAAGAGCGCGTCGATAACGGACCGCCACACCCGCGAAACGGGTACGGCCTCCCTCGCCGAGCAACTTTCGCAGTCTACTCGGAGAGGGAGGCCGTACCCAAAACGATCAGGGGCCACGCCCTGCGGAACGGTTACCGCACGACGCTCACTGCTCGTCGAACAGGCTCGTCACCGAACCGTCCTCGAACACCTCACGCACCGCACGCGCGATCGTCGGCGCGATCGACAGCACCGTGATCTTGTCCAGCTCCAGCTCGTTCGGCGTCGGCAGCGTGTTCGTGAACACGAACTCGCTCACCTTCGAGTTCTTCAGCCGGTCCGCCGCCGGACCCGACAGCACCCCGTGCGTCGCCGTCACGATGACGTCCTCCGCACCGTGCGCGAACAGCGCGTCCGCCGCCGCGCAGATCGTGCCACCGGTGTCGATCATGTCGTCGACCAGCACACACACCCGGCCCTCGACCTCACCGACCACCTCGTGGACGGTCACCTGGTTCGCCACGTCCTTGTCGCGCCGCTTGTGCACGATCGCCAGCGGCGCACCCAGCCGGTCGCACCAACGGTCCGCCACCCGCACCCGGCCGGCGTCCGGCGACACCACCGTCAGCTTCGAACGGTCCACCTTCGCACCCACGTAGTCCGCCAGCAGCGGCAGCGCGAACAGGTGGTCCACCGGACCGTCGAAGAAGCCCTGGATCTGGTCCGTGTGCAGATCCACGGCCAAAATCCGGTCCGCACCCGCCGTCTTCATCAGGTCCGCGACCAGACGCGCCGAGATCGGTTCACGTCCACGGTGCTTCTTGTCCTGCCGCGCGTAACCGTAGAACGGCACGATGACGGTGATGGAGCGGGCCGACGCGCGCTTCAACGCGTCGATCATGATCAACTGCTCCATGACCCACTTGTTGATCGGGGCCGTGTGGCTCTGGATCAGGAAACAGTCCGCACCTCGCGCCGACTCCTGATACCGCACGTAGATCTCGCCGTTGGCGAAGTCGAAGGCCTTCGTCGGGACGACCCCGACACCCAGCTGCTGGGCGACCTCCTCGGCAAGCTCGGGGTGGGCGCGGCCGGAGAAGAACATCATCTTCTTCTCGCCGGTCGTCTTGATCCCGGTCACAGCACTTTCTCCTCAGAGGTTTCGCAGCTGAGCGACACGGCGCTCTCCCGACTGGCTGCGGGGGCGTCTCAGCTGGTGGGGTGCGGATGTGCACTTATCACGGTACGCCGTGTTCGACGCGCCGGTTTCCGGTCAGCCTTCGCCGCCGGCCTCCCGGGACACCGCCTCGGCCGCCTTCGCCGCCGCGCTCCCCGGACGCTTACGAGCCACCCAACCCTCGATATTCCGCTGCTGGCCACGGGCCACCGCCAGCGAACCGGCCGGCACATCCTTCGTGATCACCGAGCCGGCGGCGGTGTACGCGCCGTCCCCGACCGTGACAGGAGCCACAAACATGTTGTCCGAACCGGTCTTGCAGTGCGAACCCACGGTCGTGTGGTGCTTGCTCTCCCCGTCGTAGTTCACGAACACGCTCGCGGCACCGATGTTGGTGTACTCACCGATCGTCGCGTCACCCACGTAGGAGAGGTGCGGGACCTTCGTCCCCTCGCCGATCGAGGCGTTCTTCGTCTCGACGTACGTACCGATCTTCGACTTCAGACCCAGCCGGGTACCGGGACGCAGATACGCGTACGGACCCACGGTCGCCTCCGGACCGACCTCCGCACCCACGGACACGGTGTTGTCCACGCGCGCGCCCGCACCCACCCGCGTGTCGGTCAGGCGGGAGTTCGGCCCCACCTCCGAACCCTCGGCGAGGTGCGTGGCACCGTGCAGCTGCGTGCCCGGGTGGACGACGACGTCCTGCTCGAACGTCACGGTCACGTCGACCCACGTCGTCGCCGGGTCGACGACCGTGACGCCGCCCAGCATCGCCCGCGTCAGCAACCGGTCGTTGAGGATCCGGCGCGCCTCCGCGAGCTGCACCCGGTTGTTGATCCCCGCGATCTCCCGGTGGTCACCGGCCACGCAGGCGCCCACCCGGTGACCGGCCTCGCGCAGGATGCCCAGCACGTCCGTGAGGTACTCCTCACCCTGGCTGTTGTCCGTCCGCACCTTCCCCAGCGCGTCCGCGAGCAACTGCCCGTCGAACGCGAACACCCCGGAGTTGATCTCACGGATCGCCCGCTGCGAATCCGACGCGTCCTTGTGCTCCACGATCGCGGTCACGGCACCGGAGGCCCCGTCCCGCACGATCCGCCCGTACCCCGTCGCGTCCGGCACCTCGGCCGTCAGCACGGTCACGGCGTTGCCGTCGGTGGTGTGGGTGGCGGCGAGGGACCGAAGCGTCTCGCCGGTCAGCAACGGGGTGTCGCCGCAGACCACGACCACGGTCCCGTCCACGGCACCGCCCAGCGCCTCCAAACCCATCCGGACCGCGTGCCCGGTGCCGTTCTGCTGCTCCTGCACGGCGGTGCGGACGTCGGGGGCGACCTCGGCGAGGTGCGCGGTGACCTTCTCGCGGGCGTGCCCGACGACGGCGACCAGGTTCTCCGGGTCCAGCTCACCGGCGGCGGCGAGCACGTGCCCGACGAGGGAACGGCCGCACAGCTCGTGGAGGACCTTGGGTGTGGCCGACTTCATACGGGTGCCCTCACCCGCTGCGAGTACGACGACGGCTGCCGGGCGAATGGCGCTCACGGGATGCCCTTCGGCTTTGAGGGGGAGGGGGTGGACATCCGCAGGATACCGGGGTGGTTCGTGGGGGACATGAGTGCGGGCCCTGGCGGAGGTACCAGGGCCCGGAAGCGAAGCTCCCCCATCAGGATTTGAACCTGAACTTAAGGGACCAAAACCCTCAGTGCTGCCGGATTACACCATGGGGGATGGAACTCGACTGGAACGGACATACCGTCAGGCCGCCGAGTCGGCACCCAACACTATGCCGTACCAGGTGCCTTCCGTGCGACGGTACAACCCGCCGCCGGTCCGGCCCGTCCCCGGGGCCCCGCGGTGGGCGGTTCGCGGGGTCGAGGGATATCGCGTCGTATCGTTTGTCGAAAGTCACCGGAAATGGGGCGCCCGGCGCCCGTAGGCTGGAGGCATGACCACGACGGGGGAAGACCACGTACCGGCCCGGGGTGGGCCTTGGTGGTGGGACAGGCGGCGCGGTGCGGTGCTCGACGTGAGCCTCGCTGCCGTGTCCGCGTTGGAGTGCGCGGCGGAGGGGGTTCCGTTCGCGCGGGACGCCGGGATCCCGGTGGCGGCGGGGGTCGTCTTCGGGTTGCTGGCCGGTTCGGTGCTGGTGGTGCGCCGGCAGTGGCCGATCGCGGTGGTGCTGGTGGCGATCGCCATCACGCCGGCGCAGATGGGCATGCTGATGGGCATCGTCGGTCTGTACACGCTGGCGGCGTCGGAGCTGCCGCGGCGGATCATCGGCGCGCTGGCCGGGATGTCGCTGGTGGGGACGTTGATCGTGACGTTCGTGAAGCTGGGCCAGGACACCGGGCACAAGGAGTTGCAGCTCGGCGACTGGTTCCTGCCGTTCGCGTCGATCACGATGTCGCTGGGGGCCACCGCGCCGCCGTTGCTGCTGGGTCTGTACGTGGGGCAGCGGCGGCGGTTGATGGAGAGCCTGCGGGAGCGGGCGGACAGTCTGGAGCGGGAGCTTCAGCTGCTGGCCGAGCGCGCGGAGGAGCGTGCCCAGTGGGCGCGCAACGAGGAGCGGACGCGGATCGCGCGGGAGATGCACGACGTCGTCGCGCACCGGGTGAGTCTGATGGTGGTGCACGCGGCCGCGCTGCAGGCGGTGGCCCGGAAGGATCCCGAGAAGGCCGTGAGGAACGCCGCCCTGGTCGGGGACATGGGGCGGCAGGCGCTGACGGAGCTGCGGGAAATGCTCGGGGTGCTGCGCAGCGGCGCGGCCGGGGGGCGTGCCGAGCGGGCGTCGGTGCCGTTGGCGGCGGTCGGGGTGGCCGCGGCGGCGGCGGCCTCGCGGGCGGCGGGCGACGGCGAGGGGCCGGGGGAAGGGCCGTCGTTGTCCGAGTTGGACGAGTTGATCGGGCAGTCGGAGGCGGCCGGGATGGTCGTGGCTCTGTCGGTGGAGGGGCCGCGGCGTTCGTACGCGGCGCAGGTGGAGTCGACGGCGTTCCGGGTGGTGCAGGAGGCGCTGACGAACGTGCACAAGCACGCGGCCGGTGCGAAGACGTACGTGCGGCTGGCGCACCGGGTGTCGGAGATCGCGATGCAGGTGGAGAACGAGCCGCCGCCCCAGGTGTCGTCGGAGGAGTCGGGGGCGCGGTTGCCGTCGGGCGGCAACGGGCTGGTGGGGATGAAGGAGCGGGTGGCCGCTCTGGGGGGCGTGTTCGTGTCGGGGCCGACGGACGCGGGGGGTTTCCGGGTGTCGGCGGTGATTCCGGCGTCGTAGGCGATCGTCCTGTGGCGGTGGTGCGGTCAGCCCGTGGTGAGGCGGGTGGGCTGGGTGCCGGCGACGAGGGTGGCGAGGGCCTGGTCGATGTCGGGGCCGAGGTACCAGTCGCCGGTGTGGTCGAGGGCGTAGACGCGGCCTTCGGCGTCGATGGCGACGAGGGCCTGGCTGTCGGTCTCGGTGCCCAGGGGGCAGGTCCGGGTGTCGAGGGCGCGGCCGAGGTCGCCGAGGGTGCGGGCCATGTGGAGGCCGTGCAGCGGGTCGACGTGGAGGGTGGTGGGGGCGATCTGGCGGCCGGGGCCGGTGGGGGTGATGTGCAGGCCGCCGAACTCGGCCCACGCCTCGACGGCGGCGGGGAAGACGGTGTGGCGGTGTCCGGCGGGCGAGGTGTGCGCGCGCAGGGTGTCGGCCCAGATCTCGGCCTGCTTGATGTCCCAGCGTCCGGGCTGCCAGCCGGCGTCGCGCAGGGCGGCGTCGACGGGGACGGGGAAGCGGGTGGTGGAGGTGCGGTCGGCTTGCATCTGCCCTTGGTTCGGTTCGGTCCGGTTCGGTTCGGTGGCTGAGGCGTTCGGTTCGGTGGTTGCGGCTGCGGTTGCGGCTGCGGCTGTGGCTGCGGTGGCTCGGGGGTCAGCCGTCGTGGGTGGTGGGGTCGACGACGCGGACGCCGAAGTGGGCGCTCAGGGCGGCGCAGGCGCGGCAGGGCGGGGCGAAGCTGCCGTGCAGCGGATCGCCGTCCTCGCGGATGCGGCGGGTGGTGAGTTTGGCGTGCTTGAGCGCCTTGCGGGCTTCGCCGTTGGTCATGGGTCTGCGTGACGCGCGTTTGCTGCGGGCGGCGTCGGCGGTGGCGAGGTGGCGTGAGATGAGGATGGTCTCGGCGCAGCGCCCGGTGTAACGGTCGCGTTGACCGCTGGTGAGGGTGTCGAGGAAGTCCTGCACGAGGTGGTGCAGGGCGGGCGGTGTGTCGGCGCGGGTCGCGGTGCCGGTGAGGGTGGTGCCGCGTACGGAGAGGGCGGCGGCGACGGTGGGGAGGATGCCGTCGCGGCGGTGCCGGAGGGTGGGGGCGTGGTGGGCGTCGGCGCTGCTCCAGCCGATGCGCGGGTCGCCGCCGCGGGGGTCGTCGGACCTCCCGGTGTGGGGTCCCGTCTGTGTCGCACTCATGATCGTCTTCCCCTCCTGAGCATCCCCCCGAAGGTCACAGAGTGCCAAATCGCGTGGCTGCTGCGGAAGCTGGGGCGTGGCGACACGCCCGGGCATGGGCGTTGCGTCACGGGAGGGTGACGGCTGGTCACGGAAGCGGAGGGGTGGGTGTCGGGTGCGGCGTCCGGCGCCGGTGACCGGTCTCGTCGTACCGCATAGGCTGTCGGCACCGCGATCGCGCGCGGTGAAACGGACAGCGCCACACATCAGACAGACGCAGATCAGACAGACGCCGCAGGGGGCAACCGCCATGACGACAGGTCGGCTCGGGCTGGGGGCACCTCCCGGCCGCCAGGCCCAGGGACACGCCGCGCCGCCGAACGCGGCCTATGCCGGGCAGGTCGTGCATTTTCCGGATCCGGTGCGGGCGGCCCGTCACCCGAGAGGGGTACGGGTGGACGAGGGTGGTTACCCCGTCTTCTCGCCGTACGCCCGTGCGGTGGCGGAGATCGCGGATCCGCCGGAGGGCTTCGGTGTCGACGAGCTGCGGCTGACGGACTACGTGTCGGCGAACGCGGCGCTGTCGGCGTCGGGGCACGAGCTGTGGGACACGGTGCCGGCGGTGGCGACGCCGCACGGCTGGACGTGGCACCACGTGGCCGGTTCGCGGCGGATGGAGCTGGTGCCGGTCGAGGTGAAGGCGCTGCTGCGCCACCACGGCGGGATCGCGACGGCGGCGGTGGACCAGGGCAAGCGCGGGACGCGGCCGTTGCAGGAGACGCGTCCGGCGCACTTCGGTCTGCCGAAGTCGGGTGTGGCCGTGTCGGAGCAGCAGGTGCAGGGGGTCGAGGAGGATCTCGGGTACCGGCTGCCGGGTGCGTACCGGTCGTTCCTGAAGGCGGCGGGCGGTTGCGCGCCGGTCGGTACGGCGCTGGACGCGGAGCTGGGGCTGCTGGTCGACCAGCCGTTCTTCACGGTGCGTGAGGAGGCGGCGGTCAACGACCTCGTCTATGTCAACAAGTGTCTGCGGGACCACCTGACCAAGGACTACCTGGGCGTCGCGTTCGTCCAGGGCGGTCTGCTCGCGGTGAAGGTGAAGGGTGAGCGGATCGGTTCGGTGTGGTTCTGCGCGTACGACGACGTACGGGACGCGGATCCGTCGGTGCCGCCCGCCGAGCGGGTGGAGCGGCTGCTGCTGCCGTGCGGTGAGGACTTCGACGTGTTCCTGTCGCGGCTGGCGGGGTCTCCGCCGGAGCTGGAGACCGTGGCGAACCTGATGGTGGACGGCGGGTTCGCGCGTGCGGTGCCCGTGGCGTCGGCGTCGGTAGGGGAGTGAGCTGGCGATGGTGACGTTCGCGCAGGCGCAGGAGCGCGCGGAGGAGTGGGTCAACGGCGAGCTGCCGGCGTACCAGCACCGTGAGGTGCGGGTGCGGGAGTTCGACCTCGGGTTCGTGGTGTGGGCCGAGGACCGTGCGGACGGGCCGCGTTCGGGCGGGGGCGCGCAGCGGCTGGTGATCGCGCGGGACAGCGGTGAGGCCACGCTGTGGCCCGCGCTGCCGGTGGGCGAGGTGATCCGCCGGTACGAGGAGGAGTACGGCCGTCCCGGTGAGGCCGAGGAGCCGGCGCCGGCGCCCGCGGCGCGGGTGGACTTGAACCAGACGTCGTTCCTGCTGACGCCGCCGGAGTGGTTGCAGGAGGCGGCGGACAAGCTGGGGATCCCGGACCGGCGTCGTGGGGATCACGACGATGGTGGGGACACTGCTGGTGCTGGTGCTGGTGCTGGTGCCGGTTCCGGTGCTGGTGGGTTGCCCGAGACGCAGGCCGGGGTGCCGTCGGCTCCCGCCGCTTCGGCGAACGCGCCGGGCAGCGGCGCGGCGTGGCCGGCCGCCGGGTCGGGCGACACCGGGGGCGTCGAGGGTGCCGGGGGTGCCGGTGGTGCCGGTGGTGCTTCCGGGACCGGCGTGGGTGGGTCCGGTGCGCCGGGTGCGCCTGCCGGGGCGACCCCCTGGGCGGGGACGGACACCAACGCGGACGCCGGTGAGGACCGTTCCGTACCGCTGCCCGAGACCGTGTTCGCGCCGCCGCTGAGTGGTACGGGTGACGACGACACGCCGCCGCCCACGGTGACGCCGGACGCCAAGACGGCGCTGATGTCGGGCGGCAGCGGGCTTCCGCCGACGGCACTCGCGCCGGCGATCGACGATCCGGGCGCGGCGGCTCCGTCCGCGGGGCCGGGCACGCCGCCGCCCGCCGGGCCGGGGGCGTCGGCCACGCCGGCCCGGCCGCTCCCGCCGAACGCCGGGGACATCGCCGACGCCGCGACCAGCAAGGCGACGCCTCCGCCGCGTCGAAGCCCCGGCGCGCCGACGCCTCCGCCGCCGGGTGCTCCGGGTGTGCCGGGCGGGCGGCCGGGAAGCACGCCTCCACCGTCGGCGCCGGGTGGGCCGGCGGGGGGTTACGTGCCGACGCAGTTGGTGTCGTCGCTGGGTCCCGAGGGTCCGGGTGCGCCGGGCGGTTCGGGTGGTCCCGGTGGTCCGGGTGGTTCGGGTGGTCCCGGCGGCCCGGGTGGTCCGGGTACGCCGCCTCCGCCCGCCTCCGCCCCGGGGACGCCGCCGCCCCCGCCGAGCGCTCCCGGTGGGACGCCTCCCGGTGGAACGCCTCCCGGCGGGATGCATCACGCGGCCACGATGCTGGCCGACCCGGGCCGTACGGGTGGCGGAGCCCCTCAGCCGCCGGGTCCGCCGGGTCCGCCCACGCCTCCCGGCACTCCGGGCTTCCCGGGTGCGCAGGGTGGTCCGGGCGGTCCGGGTACGCCGCCGCCCCCTCCTGTTCCGGGTGCGCCCGGTACGCCGCCGCCCCCCTCCGCGCCCGGGGTGCCGGGTGCGCCCGGTCCGCAGGGTTCGTCCGGGGGCGCGGGCGGTGCCGTGCACCACGCGCAGACCGTGCTGGCCGCGCCTCCGGTGAGTGGCCCGGGCGCGCCTCCGCCGCCGCCGGGAGCGCCGGGTGTGCCCGGTTTCCCCGGTGCCCCGGGTGTCCCCGGCGCCGCGCAGCCCATGCCGCCCGGCGCCATGCCGCCGCCCGGTGCGGTGCCGCCTGGCGCGATGCCGCCCGGTGCCATGCCGCCGCCCGGCGGCCCCGTGCCGCCCGGCGCGCCGTCGGCGTACGGCTATCCGCAGCAGCCGCCCGCCGGTCTGCCGACCGTCGGCCCGGGTTACCAGGCCGTGCTGCGCTACCGCGCCCACGACGGTTCCGAGCAGCAGCTGATCCGGCGTTCGGCGCCGGGTACGCCGCACCCGGAGTGGCAGATCTTCCACGAGCTGCGCTCCATGAACGTGCCGCCGGACCAGGTCCTGGAGCTGCACACGGAGCTGGAGTCCTGCGAGCTGCCGGGCGCGTACTGCGCGCGGATGATCCGGGAGCAGTGGCCGCAGGCGCGGATCACCTCCATCGCGCCGTACGGCACGGACCACGCGAGCCGGCAGCAGGGCATGCAGCAGTTGCTGGAGCACCAGGGCGAGCTGCACCAGGTGGCCGACGGGCCGGCCCGTCCGGCGCCGGTGCGTGCTCCGCTGCCGCAGGTGCAGCCGGCGCCGCCGGTTCCGCCGGAGGTGATCGGGCAGGAGCTGGGCGGTGCGTTCGGGCCGGGTGTCTTCCGGTTCGAGCAGGCCGCGGTGTCCCGGCAGGGAGTGCCGCCGGTGGTGGCGCACACGCTGGTGGCGGCGGGGCTGCCGATGGACATGGGCCCGTTCTTCTGGGCGCAGGCCCAGCCGGGCCGTCCGGTGCCGACGCTGGCGGAGCTGGCGGCCGAGCGGGGCGTGCAGCCGGCCCCGGACGCGGGCTCGTACCTCGTCGTGGGCAGTGACTTCGGCCGGGCGATCTGCGTGCAGTACGGCACGGCGGCGATCGTGGCGGTGCCGGTGGAGGCGGGGCCGGGCGGTGCGCCGGTGCCGCCGCAGTTCGTGAACACGGGGCTGCCCGAGTTCGCGCGCTGCCTGGCGCTGCTGGGCCGGATGTGGCGGCTCAGGTTCGGTCTGAACCAGGAGCAGGCGGGGCGCTGGACGGTGGACTTCCAGGCGCAGCTGGCCGCGTTGGACCCGGCGGCGCTGGGGTCGCCGGAGAGCTGGTGGTCGGTGCTGCTGGAGCAGATGTGGGACGGGCTGCTGTGAGGCGTCCGCGCCGCTGACGTAACCCGGCGGGCGGGGCCCGGTCGATCCGAGAGGCGACCGGGCCCCGCCCGTTTGTGTGCGGTGTGTCGGATTATGCGGCTTTACGTCTGATCCATAAAGTCGGGTAAGTCCATGTGATGCGGCAGTTCCCCACAGGGGTGATGAGCATGAGCAGCGCACCGGCGTCTCCTCACGGCTTCGTGACCGTACGCGGACGCGAGCGCGGATACCGTCCGGAACAGGTGGAGGCGTGCGTAGCGGCCCTGTTCGAGGAGCGGGACGGCGCCTGGGAGCGGGCCGCCCGGCTCACCGTGCTCGCCCGGGAGATGGACGAGGACCTGGCGGAGCTGCGGGAGAGGGTGGCGCGGCTGGCCGCCCAGGACTACGAGGCGCTGGGGGAGCGCGCGCGGCGCCTCTTCCAGCTCGGCCAGGAGGAGGCGGCGGCCGTACGGGAGCGGGCGCGCGATGTGGCCCAGGCGCTGCTGGAGGACGCGCGGGCGCACGCGGCCGGGGTGCGTGAGGCGGCGCGGGCGCACGCCGACGCCGTACGCGCCGAGGCGGACGAACGGGCCCGCCAGCGGCTGCTCGCCGCGCGCGCGGAGGCCGACGAGGCGCGGATCGGGGCGCGGCGCGCGGTGCGGGCCGGGCGCGGCGAGGCACTCTCCGCGCTGCGTGAGATGCGGAAGCGGACCGCCGGGATGCTCGCCGAGCAGCGCGCGGAGCACGCCGAACGGTGGGCCGCGCAGGAGCGGGCCGAGGACGAGCGGGCGCGGGCCCTGGACGCGCACCACGCGGAGCTGACGGCGCGCGCCGAGCGGGAGCTGGAGCAGGCGAGGCGGGACCTGGCCGATGCCGAGGAGGCGGCCGGCCGGCGGCAGGAGGAGGCCCGGGCCCGGGCGGCCGAGGTGGTCGCCGAGGCCCGGGCGCGCCAGGAGCGCATCGCCCGTGAGACGGAGCGGGTGCTGTACGAGCACGGGGAGCGGTGGGACGAACTCCAGGCACAGATGGCCTCCGTGCGCAGCAACATCAGCTCGCTCACGGGCCGGGCGGTGGAGTGAGGCGGTGGACCTGCCGTCCCGCGCCCGTCACTCGCCCCGCCGGCGGACCGCCCCCGCCAGGATCCAGCCCTCCACCGCCTCGTACTGGCGGCGTTGCTCCTGGGCCTGGCGCCGGCCGGAGAGCATGGTGCCCAGCCAGCCGAAGGCGAAGCCCAGGGGGATGGTGACCAGGCCCGTCGTGGTGAACGGGAACCAGTTGAAGTCGGCGTCGGGGAAGGCGGAGACGGGCGAGCCGGAGACCAGGTTGGTGCCCGGCATCAGCAGCAGCACGGCCAGCGAGCCGCCGATGAGGGTGCTGAGCAGTCCGGCGCGGGTGTAGCGGCGCCAGAAGAGGCCGTAGACCAGGGCGGGGGCGATGGCCGAGGCGCCCAGGCAGAAGGACAGCGTCACCAGGGGCTGGAGGCTGCGGTGCTGGACGAGGGTGGCGAGGACGATCGCGGGGATGCCCACGGCCAGGGCCGAGACGCGGGCGAGGGTCATCTCGCGGCGTGGTGACAGTTCCCGCACGCGGGTGGCGAACACGTCGTGGGCGAGGGAGTTGGCGCAGGCGAGGATCATCCCGCCGACGGAGGCCAGCAGGGTGAGGAAGACGGCCGTGGTGACCGTCGTGAACAGGAACGTCTCCGCCGTGGACACCTGTGCGCCGAACGCCGCCTGGGAGCCCAGCAGATAGGCCGTGTTGCCCTGCGGGTCGATCGCGGCGATGGCCTCCCGCCCCACCAGGGCCGTCGCGCCGACGCCGACGACCGTGATGACCAGCACGAACAGTGCCACGGCGGACACCGCCCAGGACATGGAGCGGCGGACCTGGCGTGCGGAGGACGCGGTGTACATGCGCATGGTGACGTGCGGGAGGCAGGCGCCGCCGAGGACGACGGTGAGCTGCGAGGTGATCATGTCCACCTCGGAGTGGGGTCCGCCCGCGAACTGCAGGCCCGAGTTCAGGAACGCCGGTCCCACGCCGCTGCGGTCGGCGGCCGTGTCGAACAGCGCGCCCGGGTCCCAGTCGAAGCGGTGCAGGATCAGTACGGCGACCACGGCGCCCGACCCGAGCAGCATCACGATCTTGAGGATCTGGATGAGGGCGGTGCCCTTCATCCCGCCGATCGCGGCGTAGCCGATCATCAGCACGCCCAGGCCGATGATGCAGCCGGTCTCCAGCGACTCGCCGGAGAAGCCGAGGACGAACGCGAGCAGCTGGCCGGTGCCCGCGAGCTGCACCAGCATCAGCGGCAGCAGCGCCGCGATGGTCACCGCGCAGGCGACGACGCGCACGCTCCGTCCGGGCATCCGGCGGGCGAGCGCGTCGCCCATGGTGAACCGGCCCGCGTTGCGCAGGGGTTCGGCCAGCAGGAACATCAGCAGCATCAGCGACAGGGCGGTGCTGAGGGCCAGCACGACGCCGTCGTGGCCGAAGAGGGCGATGACTCCGCCGGTGCCGAGCACGGTCGCCGCCGAGATGTAGTCGCCGGCGATCGCGAGGCCGTTGCGCATCGGGGACAGGGAGCCGTAGCCGGTGTAGAACTCGTCGAGGTCGTCCCGGTCGGGGCCGGTCATCACGCACAGCAGCAGCGTGACGGTGGCGACGGTGGTGAAGCCGACCAGGGCCATGGTCTGGGCGTTGCCGCTGAACTCCGTCACCGGCGTGCCTCCCGCCGGGCGTCCAGTGCGGCCTCCTCGCGGATGCGGTCCGCGAGCGGGTCGACGTGGCGGCGGGCGGTGTGCTCGTACAGGGCGATCGCCAGCCAGGTGACGGGGAGTTGCAGCAGGGCGAGCAGCAGCCCGGTGGGCAGGCCGCCGGTGGCGGTGCCGGTCATGAAGCCGGGTGCGTACGCGGACAGGATCAGGAACAGGGTGAAGTAGCCGAGCGCGGTGAGGGTGGCGGTGCGGCGCTGCCAGCGGTAGGCGCTGCGCAGGACCCGCAGGTCGCTGTGGTGCCCGAGCGGGTCCCGGCGCGGTGCCCGGCGGGGGGTGGGGGTGGGGGTGGGGTCGTAGGGGGCGTACGGGGCGGACGCGTTGCGGGGTTCGGGCTGGTACGGCGGGGTTCCGTACGTCGATGGCTGGTACTGCGGGGTTCCGTACGTCGGTGGCCGGTACGGCGGGGACGGGTCGTGGGACATCCCGGGGCTCCTTGCGCGGCTCGGGTCCGGTGTGTCGGACCGCAGGGAGGTGGGGGGTGGGGGGCACGCACGCTACTCGCCGGTCATGTGGAGCGCTGCGTTTTCGGCGAACTGATCGGTCGGTACGCGCTTACTGCGTCGATCCCGGGGTGTTACCCGCGTTAACCAGGGGCTTTGGCGAGCGCGGCGGCCCGTGGGTTCAGTCCTGGAGGACCGGGAACCGGCGCGGCGCCACCGTCAGCAGCACCAGGAACGCCAGCGCCGCCGCTCCCGCGGCGCCCAGGTAGACCGCGTGCACGGCCTCGGCGATCGCCCGCCGCACCGGCTCACCCCCGGGGCCCGGGTCCAGCGCCCGGGTGACGGAGTCGAGGTCCGTGCCGCCGGCGCCGCCGCTCGCGCCGAGCCGTGCGGCGAGCACCCCGTTGGCGAGCGCGCCGAAGGCCGCCGCGCCGAGCGTCTGCCCGGTCTGCCGGCAGAAGAGGACGGACGCGGTCGCGGTGCCCCGCTCCGCCCAGCCGACCGTGGACTGGACACCGACGATGAGCGGGAGCTGGAACAGGCCGAGCGCGGCGCCGAGCAGCAGCATCACCAGCGTCGGCTGCCAGGCCGCGCCGGGGTAGGGCAGGAAGGGGAAGGCGAACAGCAGCAGGGACGCGGTGCCGATCCCGAGCAGGGCGGTGTTCCGGAAGCCGATCCTGCGGTACACGTGCTGGCTCAGGGCGGCCGACACCGGCCAGCTCAGCGTCCACACGGACAGGACGAAACCGGCGGCCACCGGGGCCAGGCCCAGCACCGACTGGGCGTAGGTGGGCAGGAACACGGTCGGCGCGATCATGAGGACGCCCAGCGCGCCGAGCGCCAGGTTCACCGCGGCGATCGTACGGCGGCGCCACACCCAGCCCGGGATGATGGGCTCCGCCGCCCGGCGCTCGATGACCACCACGGCCGCCAGGAGCGCCAGGCCCGTCCCGCCCAGGGCGAGCGAGGGCGCCGACAGCCACGGCCAGGCCACTCCGCCCTGCACCAGCGCGGTCAGCAGCACGCCGCCGCAGGCGAACACGGCCAGCGCGCCCGCCCAGTCGACCCGCGCGCGCGGGCCGCCGCTCCCGCGCGGGGGCTCGTGCAGGTGACGGACGATCAGCCACAGGGCGAGGGCGCCGACCGGCAGGTTGATGAGGAAGATCCAGCGCCAGTCGGCGTAGGCGGTCAGCACCCCGCCGATGGCGGGGCCCGCGACCGCGGAGAGTGCCCACACCGTGGACAGCCGGGCCTGTATCTTCGGGCGGTCCTTCAGCGGGTACAGGTCGGCGGCGAGCGTCTGCACCGTGCCCTGGAGGGCGCCGCCGCCCAGCCCCTGCAGGACGCGGAAGGCGATCAGGGCGCCCATGTTCCAGGCGAGCGCGCACAGCAGGGACCCGAGGAGGAACAGCGCCGCCCCCGCCACCAGGACCGGCTTGCGGCCGAAGGTGTCGGAGAGCTTGCCGTAGACGGGGAGCGTGACCGTGACGGCCAGCAGGTAGCCGGAGAAGAGCCAGGAGAAGAGGGAGAAGCCGCCGAGGTCGCCGACGATCTGCGGGACGGCGGTGGAGACGATGGTGGCGTCCAGGGCCGACAGCGCCATCGCGAGCATCAGCGCGGCGACGACGGCACCGCGCCGGTCCGGGACCGTGGCGGGTGCGGCCTCGCGCGTCGCGGGCCCGGTGCCGCCCACGCCTTCCGCGCCGTCCAAGCCTTCCGCGCCGCCCACGCCTTCCGCGCCTCCCACGCCGTCCACCCGGACGTCCCCCTTTACGTTCCCTGTGCATCCATCCGCCGGGGTCAGCTTGCCACTTGACCCTGACACCGCGGGAGGGCGGAGGCCGGGTGCGTCCGAGGGGGGAGGTGAACCCTGGGTTCCCTCCACCGAAGGGCGGACTGCCCCTAGGGGTACCTCCGTACTACGGGTCGGGGAGGGTTCGTACCGGCGGAGGACGAGACGGGCCGACGGCGTCCTTAATCTGGCTTTACGCCGCTGGGGGGCGGCGGACCGGACCCCGGGGGGTGGGGTTTTCCCCCGCACAAGAGTGCGCTGTACCTCAGCGCGCCCGGCCCCTGGTTCCGGCCAGACTCTTCGACGTGACGCCGGCACCGGTTCCCCGACGTGACAGCGACACGAGCAGCGGTACCGCTCAGCGTTCACCGCCGACACCGGCGGCTCAAGTGATGACCGACATAGGAGACTTGACATGACATCGGCCGTAAGTATTCCCGCGTACGGGAGCACTGGAGGGCGTACGGCCGTTGCCGCGCGGGCGCGGCAGGTCGTGAAGGCGTACGGATCGGGGGAGACGCGGGTGGTCGCCCTCGACCACGTGGACGTCGACATCGCACGTGGCCAGTTCACCGCGATCATGGGACCGTCGGGCTCCGGCAAGTCCACGCTGATGCACTGCCTGGCCGGCCTGGACACCGTCACCAGCGGTCAGATCCATCTCGACGAGACCGAGATCACCGGCCTGAAGGACAAGAAGCTCACGCAGCTGCGCCGGGACCGGATCGGCTTCATCTTCCAGGCGTTCAACCTGCTCCCGACGCTGAACGCGATCGAGAACATCACGCTGCCCATGGACATCGCCGGACGCAAGTACGACCGCGCGTGGCTGGACCGGGTCGTGGAGACCGTGGGGCTCGCCGGGCGGCTCAAGCACCGGCCGACCCAGCTCTCCGGCGGTCAGCAGCAGCGCGTCGCGGTGGCCCGGGCGCTGGCCGCGCGGCCCGAGATCATCTTCGGTGACGAGCCGACCGGGAACCTCGACTCGCGCGCCGGCGCCGAGGTCCTCGGCTTCCTGCGCCGGTCGGTCACCGAGCTGGGCCAGACCATCGTCATGGTCACCCACGACCCGGTCGCCGCCAGCTACGCGGACCGCGTGCTGTACCTCGCCGACGGCCGGATCGTGGACGAGATGCTCAAGCCGACCGCCGAGGCCGTCCTCGACCGCATGAAGGACTTCGACGCCCGGGGGCGTACGTCATGACCGTCGTCAAGACCTCGATGCGCAACTTCTTCGCGCACAAGGGCCGCATGGCGCTCTCGGCGGTGGCGGTGCTGCTGTCGGTGGCGTTCGTGTGCGGCACCCTGGTGTTCACGGACACGATGAACACCACCTTCGACAAGCTCTTCGCGGTCACCTCCTCGGACGTCACGGTCATGCCGAAGGACTCCAAGAGCGAGGACACCCCGCAGAACGGTGTGCCCGAGGCCCTGCCCGCGTCCGCGCTGGAGCAGGTCCGCGGGGTCGAGGGCGTCAAGTCCGCCGAGGGCGCGGTCTCCTCGATGAACGTGACCGTCGTCGACGGCGACAACGACAACGTGGGCGCCACCAGCGGCGCACCGACCATCGCCGGCAACTGGACGAAGAACGACCTGCGGTCGATGGAGATCACCTCCGGGCACGCCCCGCGCGGCCCGACCGAGGCGATGGTCGACGCCGACACCGCCGACAAGCACGGCCTGAAGCTCGGGGACGAACTGCGCACCATCGCGCAGACCGGCGACTTCAAGGCGAGGATCGTCGGCATCGCCTCCTTCACGGTGACCAACCCCGGTGCCGCCGTCGTCTACTTCGACACCGCCACCGCCCAGCGCGAACTGCTCGGCGCGACGGGCCGGTTCACCCAGTTCAACGTCACCGCCGCGTCCGGCGTCTCCGACGCGCGGCTCAAGCAGAACGTCTCCCAGGCCCTGGACGGCACCTTCAAGGTCCAGACGGCCAAGGAGAACGCCGACGAGAACCGCAAGGACGTCGGCGAGTTCATGAACGTCATCAAGTACGCCATGCTCGGCTTCGCCGGCATCGCGTTCCTGGTCGGCATCTTCCTGATCATCAACACCTTCTCCATGCTGGTCGCCCAGCGCACCCGCGAGATCGGCCTGATGCGGGCCATCGGCTCCTCCCGCCGGCAGGTCAACCGCTCGGTGCTCGTCGAGGCCCTCCTCCTCGGCGTCGTCGGCTCGGTCCTGGGCGTCGCGGCCGGTGTCGGCATCGCCGTCGGCCTGATGGAGCTGATGTCGGCGGCGGGCATGAACCTGTCCACCGACGACCTGACCGTCAAGACCGCGACCCCCGTGGTCGGCCTGGTCCTCGGCATCGTGGTCACCGTCCTGGCCGCCTACCTCCCCGCCCGCCGGGCCGGCAAGATCTCCCCGATGGCCGCCCTGCGCGACGCCGGTACGCCGGCCGACGGCAAGGCCGGCTGGATACGCGGCCTGATCGGCCTGCTGCTCACCGGCGCCGGCGCCGCCGCCCTGCTCACGGCCGCCGCCGCGGACAAGGCGAGCGAGGGCTCGCTGATGCTCGGCGCGGGCATCGTGCTGTCCCTCATCGGCTTCGTCGTCATCGGCCCGCTGCTGGCCGGCTTCGTGGTGCGGGTGATCAGCGCGGTGCTGCTGCGGGCCTTCGGCCCGGTGGGCCGGCTCGCCGAGCGCAACGCCCTGCGCAACCCGCGCCGCACCGGCGCCACGGGCGCCGCCCTCATGATCGGCCTCGCGCTGGTCGCCTGCCTCTCGGTGGTCGGCTCCTCCATGGTCGCCTCGGCCACCGGCGAGCTGGACAAGACCGTCGGCGCGGACTTCATCGTCCAGGGCAACCAGCGGATCGTGCCGCAGGCCGAGAAGGCCATGCAGGACACGCCCGGCCTGGAGCACGTCACCCGGTACAAGATGCTCGACGCCACGCTGACCTCGCCCGACGGCAGGACCGACGACGACGGCGTCACGGCCGCCGACCCGACCTACGCCGAGGACGTGCGCCGCGCGACGACCGAGGGCGAGCTGTCCGCCGCCTACGGCACCGACGCCATGTCGGTCGGCACGGACTACGCGAAGAAGCACGGCGTGCACGTCGGCGACACGATCTCCGTCGCCTTCAAGGGCGGTGAGACCGCGAAGCTGAAGGTCGCCGCGATCACGGACGACGACGTGGCCATCGACCAGGGCGCCCGGTACATCAGCATCGAGACGATGCGGAAGTACCTGCCGGCCGAGAGCGTCCCGCCGAACGAGATCATGTTCGCCAAGGCCGAGGACGGCCGGGCCGACCAGGCGTACGCGGCGCTGAAGAAGTCCCTGGACGCCTACCCGCAGTACAAGGTGGCCGACCAGACCGACTACAAGCAGGAGCTGAAGGACCAGATTGGCCAGCTGCTGAACATGGTCTACGGCCTGCTCGCCCTGGCGATCATCGTCGCGGTCCTCGGTGTGGTGAACACGCTGGCCCTGTCGGTGGTCGAGCGGACCCGCGAGATCGGTCTGATGCGGGCGATCGGCCTCTCCCGGCGCCAGCTGCGCCGCATGATCCGCCTGGAGTCCGTCGTCATCGCCCTCTTCGGTGCCCTGCTGGGTCTCGGGCTGGGCATGGGCTGGGGCGCCACGGCACAGAGGCTCCTCGCCCTGGAGGGCCTGAACGTCCTCGACATCCCCTGGCCGACGATCATCGGCGTCTTCATCGGTTCGGCCTTCGTCGGCCTGTTCGCCGCGCTGGTCCCCGCCTTCCGCGCGGGCCGCATGAACGTCCTGAACGCCATCGCGACGGAGTAGCCACCGCCTACGGGGGTTGCGGGGGAAAGACCCGGCGCCGGATGCCTCACCGCATCCGGCGCCGGGCTTTGCGCGTCGTCGGGGGTCGGAGGGCCAGGGTGCTGCCGCATCCTGTCCGCCGAGTCGTCCGGTACCCCTGGCGTGCACCTTCCAGCCGACCGAGTCGGGTGGTGGGTGGGCATAGGCCCGGGGGTCCAGGGGGCGGAGCCCCCTGGTACGGCCACCGCGGCGAGGGCCACCACACACCCGGCGTCGTCCACAGCCCCCCGCGCGGGCGAGCGCGGCGTCGTACGCTGGACACCCCCGGCCCTCACACCGCCGGGTTACTCGTGTTGTCCACCCCAGCACTCGCACCCAGGACGGAAGCGCCCCCTCCATGAGCCTGCACGGTCTGCTCGACGCCGTCGTCAAGGACACCGCCCTCGCGGAAGCGATCTCCGCGGCCGCAGACGGCAACCGCATGCACGTCGACCTGGTCGGCCCGCCCGCTGCCCGCGCCTTCTCGGTCGCCGCGCTGGCCCGCGAGACCGGCCGCCCCGTGCTGGCCGTGACCGCGACGGGACGCGAGGCGGAGGACCTCGCCGCGGCCCTGCGCTCTCTGCTGCCCCCCGAGGGCGTGGTCGAGTACCCCTCCTGGGAGACGCTCCCGCACGAGCGGCTCAGCCCCCGCAGCGACACCGTCGGCCGCCGCCTGGCCGTGCTGCGCCGCCTGGCCCACCCCCGCCCCGACGACCCCGAGACCGGCCCGGTCTCCGTCGTCGTCGCGCCCGTGCGCTCCGTGCTCCAGCCGCAGGTCAAGGGACTCGGCGACCTGGAGCCGGTCGCCCTGCGCTCCGGGCAGAGCGCCGACCTGAACGAGATCGTCGAGGCCCTCGCGGCCGCCGCGTACGCGCGCGTGGAGCTGGTCGAGAAGCGCGGCGAGTTCGCCGTGCGCGGCGGCATCCTGGACGTCTTCCCGCCGACGGAGGAGCATCCCCTCCGCGTCGAGTTCTGGGGCGACGACGTCGAGGAGATCCGCTACTTCAAGGTCGCCGACCAGCGTTCCCTGGAGGTCGCCGAGCACGGCCTGTGGGCCCCGCCCTGCCGCGAGCTGCTGCTCACCGACGACGTACGCGAGCGCGCCCGGGTCCTCGCCGAGGACCACCCCGAGCTGGGCGAACTGCTCGGCAAGATCGCCGAGGGCATCGCGGTGGAGGGCATGGAGTCCCTGGCGCCCGTCCTCGTCGACGACATGGAACTGCTCCTCGACGTGCTCCCCAAGGGCGCGATGGCCCTGGTCTGCGACCCGGAGCGGGTGCGCACGCGCGCCGCCGACCTGGTCGCCACGTCGCAGGAGTTCCTCCAGGCGTCCTGGGCGGCCACCGCGGGCGGGGGCGAGGCGCCCATCGACGTCGACGCGGCCTCCCTGTGGTCCATCGCCGACGTCCGGGAACGGGCCCGCGAGCTGGACATGATGTGGTGGTCGGTGTCGCCGTTCGCCGCCGACGACGCGCTGGACGACGCCGACACCGTCAAGCTCGGCATGCACGCCCCGGAGACCTACCGCGGCGACACCGCCAAGGCGCTGGCCGACACCAAGGGCTGGCTCGCCGACGGCTGGCGCGCGGTCTACCTCACCGAGGGCCACGGCCCGGCCGCCCGCACCGTAGAGGTCCTCGGCGGCGAGGGCATCGCCGCCCGCCTCGACAACGACCTGGACACCCTCAGCCCCTCC
Organism: Streptomyces sp. BK79; assembly: GCF_044142145.1. Lineage (NCBI taxonomy): Bacteria > Bacillati > Actinomycetota > Actinomycetes > Kitasatosporales > Streptomycetaceae > Streptomyces > Streptomyces sp. BK79. The sequence goes on along the minus strand of NZ_JBHVOC010000010.1, from coordinate 48,740 downwards.
GTCGTGCACGTGTCCTGCGGCTCGATCGACCACGGCTTCGTCGACCCGGCGCTGAGGCTCGCCGTGCTCACCGAGACCGACCTGACCGGGCAGAAGGCCGCCGGCCGCGAGGGCGCCCGGATGCCCGCCCGGCGCCGCAAGACCATCGACCCGCTCACCCTGGAGGCGGGCGACTACATCGTCCACGAGCAGCACGGCGTGGGCCGCTACATCGAGATGGTCCAGCGCACCGTGCAGGGCGCCACCCGCGAGTACCTGGTCGTCGAGTACGCCCCCGCCAAGCGCGGCCAGCCCGGCGACCGGCTCTACATCCCCACCGACCAGCTGGAGCAGATCACCAAGTACGTCGGCGGCGAGGCCCCCACCCTGCACCGCCTCGGCGGCGCGGACTGGACCAAGACCAAGGCCCGCGCGAAGAAGGCGGTCAAGGAGATCGCCGCCGACCTGATCAAGCTCTACAGCGCGCGGATGGCGGCGCCCGGTCACGCGTTCGGCGCGGACACCCCCTGGCAGCGCGAGCTGGAGGACGCCTTCCCCTACGCGGAGACCCCGGACCAGCTCACCACCATCGCCGAGGTCAAGGAGGACATGGAGAAGACGGTCCCCATGGACCGCCTGATCTGCGGTGACGTCGGCTACGGCAAGACGGAGATCGCGGTCCGCGCCGCCTTCAAGGCCGTCCAGGACGGCAAGCAGGTCGCCGTCCTCGTCCCCACCACGCTCCTGGTGCAGCAGCACTTCGGGACGTTCAGCGAGCGCTACGCCCAGTTCCCGGTGAGCGTGAAGGCGCTCTCCCGCTTCCAGAGCGACACCGAGTCCAAGGCCACCCTGGAGGGTCTGCGCGAGGGCTCGGTGGACATCGTCATCGGCACCCACCGCCTGTTCTCCTCCGAGACCAAGTTCAAGGACCTGGGCCTGGTCATCGTCGACGAGGAGCAGCGCTTCGGCGTCGAGCACAAGGAGCAGCTGAAGAAGCTCCGCGCCAACGTCGACGTCCTGACCATGTCCGCCACCCCCATCCCGCGCACCCTGGAGATGGCGGTCACCGGCATCCGCGAGATGTCCACGATCACCACCCCGCCGGAGGAGCGCCACCCGGTGCTGACCTTCGTCGGCCCGTACGAGCAGAAGCAGATCGGCGCCGCGATCCGCCGCGAGCTGCTGCGCGAGGGCCAGGTCTTCTACATCCACAACCGCGTCGAGTCCATCGACCGCGCCGCGGCCAAGCTCCGCGAGATCGTCCCCGAGGCGCGCATCGCCACCGCCCACGGCCAGATGTCCGAGCAGGCGCTGGAGCAGGTCGTCGTCGACTTCTGGGAGAAGAAGTTCGACGTGCTGGTCTCCACGACCATCGTCGAGTCCGGCATCGACATCTCCAACGCCAACACCCTCATCGTCGAGCGCGGCGACAACTTCGGCCTCAGCCAGCTCCACCAGCTGCGCGGCCGGGTCGGCCGGGGCCGGGACCGCGGTTACGCGTACTTCCTCTACCCGCCGGAGAAGCCGCTCACCGAGACCGCCCACGAGCGCCTCGCCACCATCGCCCAGCACACCGAGATGGGCGCGGGCATGTACGTGGCGATGAAGGACCTGGAGATCCGCGGCGCCGGCAACCTGCTGGGCGGCGAGCAGTCCGGCCACATCGCGGGCGTCGGCTTCGACCTGTACGTGCGGATGGTCGGCGAGGCGGTCGCCGACTACCGGGCCTCGCTGGAGGGCGGCGTGGAGGAGGAGCCGCCGCTCGAGGTCAAGATCGAGCTGCCCGTCGACGCGCACGTCCCGCACGACTACGCCCCCGGCGAGCGGCTGCGCCTCCAGGCGTACCGGTCCATCGCCTCCGCCAACAGCGAGGAGGACATCAAGGCCGTACGCGAGGAACTCGTCGACCGCTACGGCAAGCTGCCCGAGCCGGTGGAGAACCTGCTGCTGGTGGCGGGCCTGCGGATGCTCGCGCGGGCGTGCGCCGTCGGCGACATCGTGCTCCAGGGCAACAACATCCGCTTCGCGCCGGTGGAGTTGCGCGAGTCCCAGGAGCTGCGGCTCAAGCGGCTCTACCCCGGCAGCGTCATCAAGGCGGGCGCCCACCAGATCCTCGTACCGCGCCCGAAGACCGCGAAGGTCGGCGGCAAGCCGCTGGTCGGGCGGGAACTGCTCGGCTGGGTCGGGGAGTTCCTGACGTCGATCCTGGGGTCGTAGCGCGGTCGGGCCGTCATCGGGTGGCCCCCCGGGAGCCCACGGGGAAGCCGTCCACGGGACCTGCCCGTGGACGGCTTCGTCCGTCCGAGAAACGGAAGCGAGCTACTGCCGGCCCGGCTGGTCGCCGCCCCGCTCGCGCCCGAAGCCGAGCTTGCCCTCGGCCTGCTGCTGGGCGGAATCGACCTGCTTCTCGTACTTGCCGCCGGTCCTCTGGTTGACCTGGCGTTCGGCGGCGTCGGACATCTTCCGTGACCTGTCCTTGTCCTTGCCCGCCATGCTCTTCATCTTGTCGAGGAAGCCCATGCAGAACTCCTTCCGAGACGTGACTCACCCTCGACGGTACGGCAGATATGTCCCGCATGCCCACTAAAGCCCTATATGGTCTGGACCTCTCCGTCGCTACGGTGATACCGGCGCACGGCAAGGGGAGGGGCACGCATGACGCGGCACAGCAGGATCCGTACCGGACGGGGGATCCGTACCGGACGGGGGATCCGTACCGGACGTACCGGGCGGGCGGCCGCGGGCGCGGCCCTCGCTCTCGCACTGGTCACCGGATGCGAGGGCCTGGACGGCGGCGGGGCCTCCTCGGCCTCCTCCCCGGGCGGCGGCGCCGAGGCACCGGCGGCGGGCAAGGCGGTCAGCCCGCTGAGCAACCCGGACGGGACCCGGCCCGGCCTCGCCCCGGTCACGGGCGACACCCCCGAGGCGACGGCCCGCGACCTCATCGGCGGCCTCACGACCAAGGGGCGCGGCCCCAGGACCGGGTACGACCGCGACGAGTTCGGCTACGCCTGGATGGACTCGGCCGACGGCGTGCCGCTCGCCCGCAACGGCTGCGACACGCGGAACGACCTGCTGAAACGCGACGGGCAGGGCCTGCGCTTCCGCTCCGGCTCGGACTGCGTGGTCATCGCGATGACGCTGGACGACCCGTACACCGGCACCACCATCGAGTGGCGCAAGCAGGATGCGAGCGAGGTCCAGATCGACCACGTCGTGCCGCTCTCGTACAGCTGGCAGATGGGCTCCTCGCGCTGGCCGGAGAGCAAGCGCCGGCAACTGGCCAACGACCCGCTGAACCTGATCCCCGTCCAGGGCCGCGCCAACTCCGCCAAGCGCGACTCCGGACCTGCCTCCTGGCTGCCGCCGCGGAAGTCGGTCCGCTGCGCGTACGCCGTCCGCTTCGCCCAGGTCGCCGTCAAGTACGACCTGTCGGTGACCGGCCCGGACCGGCAGGCGATGCTGCGGCAGTGCGACGGCTGACGCCGAGGTGCGCGACGGCTGAAGCGGAGTCTCGGGCGGCGGCTGTAGCCGGGTCGCGCGACGGCTGAAGCGGAGGCGGGTGGCCACCGGTGCGGACGGCCCCGGGGGAGCGCCCGCGGAAATCCGCTTCCCGGCCGTCGGCCCGCCTGCCTACGGTGATCCCATGGAACTGAAGGTGGCGAGCCTCGCCGAGCGCCCGGAGATGCTGGACCGGGTCCGCGGCATGGCCGACAGCTGGCCCGCGTTCGCCGTCGAGGACCTCTCGGGCAACGCCCACTACCCGCGCATCGCCGTCGAGCTGCCCGAGTACGTGCAGTTCGCCGAGGACGAGTACGGCGAGGTCGTCGCCCACGGCCACAGCGTGCCGTTCGCCCTGCACACCGAGGAACGCGGCACCCTGCCCGCGCGCGGCTGGAGCGAGGTGCTCGTCTGGGCCTTCGGCGACCTGCGCCGCGGCGTCGAACCCGACACCGTGAGCGCCGTCTCCGTCACCGTCGCCCCGCACGCCCAGGGGCGCGGACTGTCCGGCCGCATGCTCGCCGCCATGCGCGACAACGCCCGCGCCCGCGGCTTCCGCGAGGTCGTCGCCCCCGTCCGCCCCAACGCCAAGCACCTCGAACCGCACGCCCCCATCGAGGAGTACGCCCGCCGGCTGCGCCCCGACGGTCTGCCCCACGACCCGTGGCTGCGCGTCCACGCCCGGGCCGGCGCCACCCTCGACTCCGTGGCCCCGGCCTCCATGACCGTCTCCGGCTCGCTGGACGAGTGGCGGCGCTGGACGGGTCTGCCCTTCGACACCGCCGGGGACGTCGAGGTCCCCGGGGCGCTGGTGCCGGTGCGCTGTGAACCGGAGCGCGGGTACGCGGTGTACGTCGAACCCAACGTGTGGATGCGGCACGCCCTGTGACCCACGGTTCGGGCGCGGGGCGTCGGCGTCGGCGCCCGCCGCGTCAGAACTCGCCGTTGCCGAGCAGCTCGCCCTCGGCGTCGTAGACGGTGACGAGGCCGTTCTCGCTCTGCTTCCAGTCGGCGAACGCGGAGGCGATGAGGTTGGCGGGGCCCGTGCCCTCGCCCATGATGCCGCCGGTGAAGTCGGTGTAGACGTCGGCCGCGTCGAGGATGTCGTTCTGCTCCTCGGCGCCCTGCACCTTGGTGACGTGGGAGACCGCGTCCTGCTCGGCCGCCGTGCCGTTCTTCTTCACGAACGCCTTGAACTGGTCGGCCTGGGAGGCCTTCTCCACGGCCTTGTCCTCGGCGGGCTTCGCGTCGCCCTTGCCGTCCGTGCCGCCCTTGCCGTCCGCCTTCGCGCCGCCGGCCTGCTCGCCCGAGCCGACGGAGGTCCGGCTGTCGCTCTTGCCGTCGCCGCTTCCGTCCCCGGAGTTCGCCGACACCGCGCCGATGACGACGAGTCCGACGACGGCGCCCAGCGCGACCTTGGTCTTCATACCCATGGTGGTGTCCCCTCCCCATGCGGCAACCGCCGCCTTCCGGTGGTTGCTCGTTCGCGAGGTCAATAAGACCAGAGCTTGTGAACCGAGTCAACCATGTTCACGGTTTGGTACGTGTACACGCTCGTGAATCGAGGTGAGCATGCCTGCGTCGGTATGCTCGGCTCACGGAAACGACAAGGGGGCCGCCGGTGCAGGACAACGCGACAGAAGTGACCGCCGCCGGGATCGCGCGGCTCGCCGGTGTCGGCCGGGCGGCCGTGAGCAACTGGCGCCGCCGCCACGCCGACTTCCCCAAGCCGGTCGGCGGCACCGAGACCAGCCCCTCCTTCGCCCTCACCGAGATCGAGGGCTGGCTGCGCGAGCGCGGCAAACTCGCCGAGGTCCCCCTGCGGGAGCGGGTCTGGCAGCAGCTCGTCGGCCACCCCGAGGGACCGGTCACCGCGCTCACGCACGCCGGCTGCGTCCTCCTGCTGATCCACGACCGCCCCACCCTCTGGCTGGAGGCGAGCGCCGGATCCGACGAGCGGCTCGCCGCGATGCTCCCCGAGGCGCTGGAGCAGGTGTTGACGCCGCGGTTCGGGACGGCGCCCGGAAGGCGCCGCGGTCGCGGGGGGAGCGGCGAAGGGCCCGTTCACACGGACCGGCCTGTGAAGCCGCCAACGGATGTGAACGCCTCACAGACCGTTCACACCCCACCCCTCCCCACGCGGGCCCTCCCCGCCCCCACCGGGCCCGCCCTGCTCCCCTCCACCCCCCTCCTGCGCGGCACCGCCGAACTCGCCGCCCAACTCGGCGCCCGGCAGACCTTCGAGTTCCTCCTCGGCCGGCACCTCGACGCCAACCCCCGCCAGTACACGCTCACCCCCGCGGACCTCGCCGCCCTCATGGCGGACCTCGCCGGCCCCGCCCGCACCGTCCTCGACCCCGCCTGCGGCACCGGCGCCCTCCTGCGCGCCGCCGCCCCGGACGGCCCCGCCCCCCGCCCCGGACAGGACGGCCAGCGCCTCCACGCCCAGGACGGCGCCCCCGACCTCGCCGCGCTCGCCGGACTCCGCCTCGCCCTGCACACCCGGGCCGGCGTCCGCGCCGCCGCCGGCGACACCCTGCGCGCCGACGCCTTCCCCGAGCTGCGCGCGGACGCCGTCCTGTGCCACCCGCCGTTCAACGAACGCAACTGGGGGCACGACGAACTCGCCTACGACGCCCGCTGGGAGTACGGCTTCCCCGCCCGCACCGAGTCCGAGCTGGCCTGGGTGCAGCACGCCCTCGCCCGCCTGCGCGACGGCGGCACCGCCGTCCTCCTCATGCCGCCCGCCGCCGCCTCCCGCCGCTCCGGCCGCCGCATCCGTGCCGACCTGCTGCGCCGGGGCGCGCTGCGGGCCGTGGTCGCCCTGCCGGTCGGCGCGGCACCGCCGTACAACATCCCGCTCCACCTGTGGGTGCTGCGCCGGCCCGAGCGGGCGCCCGCGCAGCCCGAGGTGCTCCTCGCCGACGTGGGGCGGTTCGCCGGGGAGGGGCGCGGCGGGCCGGACTGGCGGGCCGTGCGGGAGGCCGTACTCGACGCCTGGCGGGACTTCGACCGGGCCGGCCGCCTCGACGACCGGCCGGGCCTGGCCCGTTCCCTGCCCGTCATCGAACTCCTCGACGACGACGTCGACCTCGCCCCCGCCCGCCACCTGCCGCCCCCCGCGGCCACCGACGGCGCCGGACGGCTCACGGACGTGCGCGAGCGCCTCGCCGCCACCCTCCGGCTGACCGCCGACCTCACCCCCGCGGCCGCCGACGCCGCGCGGCCGGCGCCCCGCTGGCCGCTCACCACCGTCGGCGAACTCGCCCGCGGCGGCGCCCTGATGCTGCGCACCGGCACCAACGGCGGCCACGCGCGCGTGCCCGTGCTCACCGACCACGACGTCCTCACCGGCACCGCCCCCTCCGGCACCCTCCCGGAGAGCGACGAGGATCCCGTCCTGACCGAAACCGGCGACGTCGTCGTCCCGGTCCTCGGCGGCGGCTCCGTCGCGCGCGTCATCGACGACGCCTCCGCCGGCGCCGCCCTGGGGCGCAACCTCGTGCTGCTGCGCCCCGAACCCGCCGCGCTCGACCCCTGGTTCCTCGCCGGGTTCCTGCGCGGCACCGCCAACAACCGCCAGGCCAGCAGCTACGCGTCCACCGCCACCCGCCTCGACGTCCGCCGACTCCAGCTCCCCCGGCTGCCGCTCGACGCCCAGCACCGCTACGGAGCCCGCTTCCGCGCCCTCGACGAGTTCGAGCGTGCCCTCAGGCTCGCCGGCCGCCTCGGCGAACAGCTCGTACGCGGCATGTACGACGGACTCACGGACGGCTCGGTGGACCCCGACTGACGGTTCGACCGACGGTTCGACCGACGGCCCGGAGGGAGGTCCGGAGGGCGGGCCGGACACGGGAGGCGACCGGCACGACAACGGTTCGGTACAACCCGGGGCCGCTTGTCCGTGTCGGCCTATACGCTCGACCCCACACTGGTCCGTCCGGTGTACATCCGTCTGATCAGGTTGCCGGGAGAAGTCATGCAGGGCCTGGGCCATGTGCCGCCACCGCCGCCGCGCCGCCCCAGGACCGCGGTGCTGGTCCTGCTGCGCGTGTTCTTCGTGGCCCTGCCCCTGCTGAGCCTTGGCTTCCTCGCCTGGATCTCCACCCTGTACGCGGCCATCGTGACCCGCAGGCCGCGCGACTGGTGGGCCTTCGCCGTGTCGGCCGCCGTCCTCGTGATCAGCTTCAGCCTCCTCCTCACCGACCACACCGACGACTTCAGCACCCCCAACGGCACCGCGGGCATGATCATCCTGCTGCTCAACGCGTGCGCCTGCGCCGGGTACTTCCTGTACGCGGACATCCGGCACCACCAGCCCCCGCGCCACGCCGGCCACCCGCTGCCCGGAGCCCCAGCCCCCGGCTACGGACACCCGCACCCCGCCTACCCCTACGCCCCGGTGCCTCCGCAGACCCCGGCACCGCCGTACCAGGTCACGCTCCCGCAGACCCCGGCCGCACCGCCCGCGCATCCGCAGGCCCCCGCCACCCCGCCCCCGTACGCGCAGACCCCGCACCCGCAGACCCCGCACCCGCAGACCCCGCACCCCGCCCGCATCGACCAGGTCCGCGCCGAACTCGACGAGCTGAGCGACTACCTCCGCAAGCACGACGGCGGCGGCAGCGGCGGCGGCAACGGCACCGGCACCCACCAGGACGGGCGGTGACCGTGGCGGCGGGACGCGTCGTCGCCGGGCGGTACGAGCTGTCCACCCTCATCGGGCAGGGCGGCATGGGCCAGGTCTGGACGGCCTACGACCGGCGGCTCGACCGGCGCGTGGCGGTGAAGCTGCTGCGCCCCGACAAGGTGGCCGGCCAGGAGGCCGACGAACTGCGCCGCCGCTTCGTGCGCGAGTGCCGGGTGACCGCCCAGGTCGACCACCCCGGCCTCGTCACGGTGCACGACGCGGGCAGCGAGGGCGAGGAGCTGTTCCTCGTCATGCAGTACGTCGACGGCGCCGACCTCTCCGACCACCTCGCCGAGCACGACCCGTACCCGTGGCAGTGGGCGGTCGCCGTGGCCGCCCAGCTGTGCGCCGTACTGAGCGCCGTGCACGCCGTGCCGATCGTCCACCGCGACCTCAAGCCGCGCAACGTGATGGTGCGGCAGGACGGCACCGTCACCGTCCTCGACCTCGGTGTCGCCTCCGTCATGGACGCCGACACCACCCGCCTCACCCACACCGGCACCCCCATCGGCTCACCCGCCTACATGGCCCCCGAGCAGGCCATGGGCGGCGCCGTCGGCCCCTACACCGACCTGTACGCCCTCGGCGTCCTCCTGCACGAACTGCTCAGCGGAGACGTCCCCTTCGCGGGCTCGACCGCGCTCGGCGTCCTCCACCGGCACCTGTACGAGCCGCCGCTGCCCGTGCGCCGGCTGCGCCCCGAGGTCCCCGAAGCCCTCGAAGCCCTCGTCCTGCGCCTGCTCGCCAAGGACCCCCAGCACCGCCCCGCCTCCGCCCAGGAGGTCTACGAGCACCTGGCGCTGCTGCTGCCCGCGCGCGGCATGCCCACCGGTGGCCCCCTCGACCCCACCCGCCCCTTCGTGCGCCCGCACGCCCCCTGGCCCGACCGCGCCCGCACCCCGGCGCCCCAGCCCGCCCCCGTCCCGCCCGTCGCCGAGGCCGAGAAACCGGACGTCGCCCGCGCCGTCGACGACGTCAAGCGCCTCCTCGGCGAGGGCCGCATCACCCAGGCCGTCGACATCCTCGGCGCGATCCTGCCCGCCGCCGCCGAACAGCACGGCGAACGCTCCCCGGTCGTACGCACCCTGCGCAAGCAGTACGCGGCCACCCTCATGGACGACGGCCAGTACCGGCGCGCCCTGCCCGAGCTGCGCCGCCTCGCCGACGAGCGCGCCGCCGAGGCCGGCCAGGCCGACCCGCAGTCCCTGCGCCACCGCTACGACGCCGCCCAGTGCCTGGAACAGCTCGGCGAGCCGGCCGCCGCCCTCGCCGAGTACCGCGCGCTGCTGCCGTACTACGAGAACCAGTACGTCGCCGGCGACCCCGATCTCGCCCACGACGTCCGCCGCCGCATCGGCCACCTGCTGCTCGCCCTCGGCGACCGCGCCGCCGCCCACGAGACGCTGGCCCGGCTGCTGCACGACGTGGAGCGCCTGCACGGCCCCGGCCACCCCCTCGCCGCCGAGATCCGCCGCACCCTCCAGTGGCTCGGCCAGGTGCGCGGCTGACGACCACCACCCCGGCCGGGGCGCGGCGGTGCCCGAAGTCCCGGTGAATCGTTGGTCGAATGGGTTGGCCAGAGCCGGGCCACTGCCTACCATCGATCATCGCAAGACTTTGTGCACCGTCGCACAATCTCCTCGGGAGGTTTCCTTGCACCGCCGCCGTCGCACCGCGCTCCTGTTCACCACGGCGCTCGCCGCCGCGGCGCCCCTGCTCACCGCCTGCGGCAACGACGCGCATCCGGGCGCGGCGGCCGTCGTCGGCGACCAGCGGATCACCGTCGCCCAGCTGGAGACCCGCGTCGACGAGGTGCGCGAGGCACAGCGGGCCGCCGTCCCCGACGACGCCCAGTACGAGCAGGTCGTCGCCCGCACCGGCACCCTCACCCGCGACACCCTGCACGGCATGGTCCTCGACCGGGTCCTGCACCGCGCCGCCCAGGACGCGGACGTGACCGTCACCCGCAGGGAGGTGCAGGAGATGCGCGGCGGCCTGGAGGAGCAGGCCGGCGGCGCCGAGGAGCTGGAGACCGTCTGGCTGCAGCAGTACGGCGTCCCGCCCGAGCGCCTCGACGACAACCTCCGTGTCCAGCTGGAGGCCCAGAAGCTCGCCGAGAGCCTCGGCACCGACACCGGCCGGCCCGAGTTCTGGCAGGCCCTGTCCAAGGCATCCGAGAAGCTCGACGTCGACCTGAACCCGCGCTACGGCGCCTGGGACGTCCAGAAGAGCAGCCGCGTCGACACCAAGGTGCCGTGGCTGCGGGAGATCACGGCCGCGCGGACGCAGCAGACGGCGTAACGGTCCTGCGGGGGCGCTCCGCCGCCCCCTGTGGACAACTCACGGGGCCGTCCGCCGGGTGCGTTACGTTCTGATCGTGAACGCAACCACCGCCGACACCGCCCCCGACCCCGGCCGCGTCGTCCTGCTCACCACCAGCCACCGCGTCGCGCCCGGCCTGCTGTCCTGGCCCGCCTGGCAGGCCCTGCGCACCGCCGACCGGGTGCTGTGCGCCGACGGCGCGCACCCGCAGTTGCCGTACCTGCGCGAGGCGGGCATACGGGTCGACGAGACGGCCCCGACCGCGGAGGAACTGGTCGCCGTCTGCGCCGGCGGGCACACGGTGGTGGTCGTGGCGACCGGTGAGGGCGAACCCGCCCTCACCGACGGACTGGCCCGCCTCGCCGGGTCGGGCCGGGTCCCCATGCCGGACCTGGAACTGCTCCCCGCCTCCTACGACCTCCCCGGCGCCCGTCTGCTCGACCTCGTCCAGGTCATGGACCGCATCCGCGCCGAATGCCCGTGGTCCTCGCAGCGCACCCACGAGGGCCTGGCCAAGTACGCCATCGAGGAGGCGTACGAACTCGTCGAGGCGATCGAGGACGGCGACCGCGACGAACTGCGCGAGGAGCTGGGCGACGTACTCCTCCAGGTCGTCTTCCACGCCCGGATCGCCGAGGAGGACCCCGAGGCGCCGTTCTCGGTCGACGACGTGGCCGGCACCATCGTCGACAAGCTGATCCACCGCCACCCGCACGTCTTCGGCGAGGAGACGGCGACCACCCCCGAAGAGGTCCGCGAGCACTGGCTGCGTACCAAGGCCGTCGAGAAGCAGCGCACCTCGGTCACCGAGGGCGTCCCCCTCGGCCAGCCCGGCCTCGCCCTCGCCGCCAAGCTCGCCTCCCGGGTCCGCACCGCCGGCCTCCCGGTCCCGCTGCCCGCCGGCGAGGGCGTCGGCTACGAACTCCTCGCCCTCGCCGTACGCGCCGAGTCCGAGGGCACGGACCCGGAGGCGGCCCTGAGAGCGGCGGCCCGGACGTACCGGGACGCGATCAGGGAGGTCGAGGGGTGAGCGAGCACCCGTCCGGCTCCGGTGGCCGCTCCGGCCAGGGCACCGCACCCGAGCTGTTCACCTGGGAGTTCGCGAGCGACCCCTACCCCGCCTACGCCTGGCTGCGCGAGCACGCGCCCGTGCACCGCACGCGGCTGCCCAGCGGAGTCGAGGCCTGGCTGGTCACCCGGTACGCGGACGCCCGGCAGGCCCTCGCCGAGCCGGGGCTGTCCAAGAACCCGGCGCACCACGACGAGCCCGCGCACGCCAAGGGCAAGACCGGCATTCCGGGGGAGCGGAAGGCCGAGCTGATGACCCACCTGCTGAACATCGACCCGCCGGACCACACCCGGCTGCGGCGGCTGGTCAGCAAGGCGTTCACGCCCCGCCGGGTCGCCGAGTTCGCCCCCCGGGTGCAGGAGCTGGCCGACGACCTCATCGACCGGTTCGCGGGCGCCGGCTCCGCCGACCTGATCCACGAGTTCGCCTTCCCGCTGCCCATCTACGCCATCTGCGACCTGCTCGGCGTCCCCCGGGAGGACCAGGACGACTTCCGGGACTGGGCGGGCATGATGATCCGGCACGGCGGCGGACCGCGGGGCGGGGTCGCGCGGTCGGTGAAGAAGATGCGGGGCTACCTCGCCGACCTCATCCACCGCAAGCGGGCCGCGCTGCCGCCGGAGCCCGGCCCGGGCGAGGACCTCCTGTCGGGCCTGATCCGCGCCTCGGACCACGGTGAGCACCTCACCGAGAACGAGGCCGCGGCCATGGCCTTCATCCTGCTCTTCGCCGGTTTCGAGACCACGGTCAACCTCATCGGCAACGGCACGTACGCCCTGCTCACCCACCCCGAGCAGCGGGCCGGCCTGGAGACGTCCCTCGCCGCGGGCGAGCGCGCCCTGCTGGAGACGGGCGTCGAGGAACTGCTGCGCTACGACGGCCCGGTGGAGATGGCCACCTGGCGCTTCGCGACCCGCCCGCTGACCATCGGCGGGCAGGAGATCGCGGCCGGCGACCCCGTCCTCGTCGTCCTCGCGGCCGCCGACCGCGACCCGGAGCGGTTCACGGACCCCGACACCCTGGACCTCGCCCGCCGGGACAGCCAGCACCTCGGGTACGGCCACGGCATCCACTACTGCCTCGGCGCCCCGCTCGCCCGGCTGGAGGGGCAGACCGCGCTCGCCACGCTCCTGACCCGCCTCCCGGACCTGCGCCTCGCCGCGGACCCGGCCGAACTGCGCTGGCGCGGCGGACTCATCATGCGCGGTCTGCGCACCCTGCCCGTGTCGTTCACCCCCGCCCCGTCCCCGGCGGACAGCGGCGCGCCGCCGACGCAAAAGTGACACGCGCTCAACTCTGTGATCTTCACGTGATCTGCGCGGCATGAACTTGTGACAAGCGATCATCTGCCTATACGTTCACGGATCATCGGCGTGGCCTGAGTTTCGGCGCCACCCGATCCCCGTCGTCTCGTGAAAGGTCGTCGCATGCTCTCCGGGAACGGTCGTCACCGCCGCCCCCGCCAGGCACCCGCCCTGGTCGTCGCCGCCGGAGTGACCGGCTCCGCCATCGCGATCCCCCTCCTCGGCGCCACCGGCGCCCACGCGGCCGACGGGGCGAACTGGGACCGGGTCGCCGAGTGCGAGACCGGCGGTGCCTGGAGCCAGAACAGCGGCAACGGGTACTACGGCGGGCTGCAGCTGACGCAGGAGGTCTGGGAGCGGTACGGCGGCCTCCAGTACGCGTCGAGCGCCGACCAGGCCAGTCGCTCCCAGCAGATAAGAATCGCCGAGAAGCTGCACGCCGACCAGGGCATCGCCGCCTGGCCGACCTGCGGTCTGCTCGCGGGGCTGGGCAACGACGCGTCGGTCGTGGGCGGCGGTACGGGTTCGACGGGTGACGGTGCGTCGGAGGAGGCGGACGACGCCTCCGCGACCCCGGCCCCGACGGCGTCCGGGTCGGCCGGCTCGGGCGGCTCCGCCGACTCGGGTGAGCCGGACCGGTCGGGCCGGTCGTCCGGGGCGGCGGAGCCGACCGCCGGGGCGTCGTCCTCCCCCTCGTCCTCCGCCTCCTCGTCGGCCGGTCAGAACGAAGGGGCCACGTCCGACACGCCCGATACATCCGACACGTCCGACCCCGCGGCCGGCGCCGGCCGCGAGGAGTCCGCCGGTTCGTCCGCGCCCGTCACCAAGGGCGATGAATCGGACAAGGCGGGGCAGAGTGACGGTTCTTCGTCCCTCACCGGCACCGGCGAGTCCGGCGCGGGCAAGCATCGCGGCGGCAGCGCCGACGAGGGCCCGGTGGACGGCCGTACGGCGGAGTCGTCGGGGCGGCACGCCTCGCGTGACGAGGGCGGGGCGCGGGAGGCCGTCGACGGCGCCTACACCGTCCGCTCCGGCGACAGCCTGTGGGGCATCGCCGACTCCCTTGAGGTCGACGGCGGGTGGCGGTCGCTGTACGCGGGCAACAAGGACGTCGTCGGTGTCGACCCCGACCACATCCTGCCCGGTCAGACGCTCACGGTCACGGGCGAATCGGGCGAAAAGTAGGGGGAGTTCACGTCACGGTTCGAGACTGTATGTCCGTTTTGGATCACGTGAGATATAGGTCTCAGAAGCCGTGATCGTCTTTGAAAATCCGCGGCGCGCGTGTCTACGGTCGTGACCGCTCGCCATCGCGGGCCCCGGCTGCCGCAACGCCGAATCCTGCCAGCGGCCGTCCGGGAACAGTCGTCGCGTCAAGCGCCGAAGGCAGGAGCGGGGGACCCAAGGTAAGTGCCGCACCGGGCAGTTGAGCCGGAGCGGCTAGGGGTGGAGCCGAGTTCCGCGAGGAACCCGGCCGGGCAACTCAACCGGCCCGAACCCGACAGCTCACCTCGCAGGCGTCGGTGAGGGGATCAACCATGCTGTTTTCCGGCAAGGGCAAGCACCGCCGCCCGTCCAAGGCCACCCGTGTCATCGCCGTCGCCGGCGTCACCGGTGCCGCCGTCGCCGCCCCGCTGATGGCGGCCGGCAACGCCTCCGCCGCCACCGCCTCCGAGTGGGACGCCGTCGCCCAGTGCGAGTCCGGCGGCAACTGGTCCATCAACACCGGCAACGGCTACTACGGCGGTCTGCAGTTCTCCGCCTCCACCTGGGCCGGCTACGGCGGCACGCAGTACGCCGCGACCGCCGACCAGGCCAGCAAGGCGCAGCAGATCGAGATCGCCGAGAAGGTGCTCGCGGGCCAGGGCAAGGGTGCCTGGCCGGTCTGCGGCACCGGCCTGTCGAACGCCGCGTACACCGGCGGTGGCTCCACCGAGAGCCAGGACAGCGGTTCCTCGCAGAGCTCCGACAGCTCCGGCTCCGACAGCTCCTCCGGCTCGCAGAGCCAGAGCAGCGGCTCCACCGCCGACCGCTCCGCCGAGCAGAAGGCCTCCCGCTCCGACGAGCGCCCGGCCGCCAAGAAGGAGACCGTCACCACCCCGACCGGCCAGAAGGTCGAGAAGGGCGACGGCGAGTACAAGGTCGTCAAGGGCGACACCCTCAGCTCGATCGCCGAGGAGCACGACGTCAAGGGCGGCTGGGCCAAGCTGTTCGACCTGAACGACGACATCGTCGACGAGGCCGACCTGATCTTCCCGGGCCAGCAGCTGCACCTCAAGTAAGCGGCGGCCTCGCGACTCCCGCCCCGGTGCGTGTTCCCCCGTACGCACCGGGGCGGGTTTTTCGTGCCCTCGCCCGGCGCCCGACCGCGCACTTGATCGCGTACGGGTTTCCACGGGTTTCCGGGAACGTCTTTGTTTCGTTCGGAAACAATTTACTCTCGGTTCTGTCCATCGGGTGGGCGATCGGCTGGCCGATCGCCCGGAGCCGGTTAGGCTCGGTCCCGCAGAGCCGCCGCGGTCCAGCGGACCCGCGCGTCACACCGAAGCGTCACATTGAAGAAGGAGATGCTCGTGCCGTCCATCGACGTCGTCGTAGCCCGGGAAATCCTGGACTCCCGAGGCAACCCCACGGTCGAGGTCGAGGTCGGCCTCGACGACGGCAGCACGGGTCGTGCCGCCGTTCCGTCCGGTGCCTCCACCGGTGCCTTCGAGGCCATCGAACTCCGTGACGGCGACACCAACCGCTACCTCGGCAAGGGCGTCGAGAAGGCCGTCCTCGCCGTCATCGAGCAGATCGGCCCCGAGCTGGTCGGCTACGACGCCACCGAGCAGCGCCTGATCGACCAGGCCATGTTCGACCTGGACGCCACCGACAACAAGGGCTCGCTCGGCGCCAACGCCATCCTCGGCGTCTCGCTCGCCGTCGCCCACGCCGCCTCCGAGGCCAGCGACCTGCCGCTCTTCCGCTACCTGGGCGGCCCCAACGCGCACCTGCTGCCGGTGCCGATGATGAACATCCTGAACGGCGGCTCGCACGCCGACTCCAACGTGGACATCCAGGAGTTCATGATCGCCCCGATCGGCGCGGAGTCCTTCTCCGAGGCCCTGCGCTGGGGCGCCGAGGTCTACCACACGCTGAAGAAGGTCCTGAAGAACAAGGGCCTGGCCACCGGCCTCGGCGACGAGGGCGGCTTCGCCCCGAACCTCGGCTCCAACCGCGAGGCCCTCGACCTCATCCTCGAGGCGATCAAGGAAGCCGGCTACACCCCCGGCGAGCAGATCGCCCTCGCGCTCGACGTCGCCGCGTCCGAGTTCTACAAGGACGGCTCCTACACCTTCGAGGGCAAGGAGCGCACGGCCGCCGAGATGACCGAGTACTACGCCGAGCTGGTCGAGGCGTACCCGCTGGTCTCCATCGAGGACCCGCTGTTCGAGGACGACTGGGAGGGCTGGAAGGTCCTCACCGGCAAGCTCGGCGACAAGGTCCAGATCGTCGGCGACGACCTGTTCGTCACCAACCCGGAGCGCCTGGCCCGCGGCATCGAGGAGGGCGCCGCCAACGCCCTGCTGGTCAAGGTCAACCAGATCGGCTCGCTCACCGAGACCCTGGACGCCGTCGAGCTGGCCCAGCGCAACGGCTTCAAGTGCATGATGTCCCACCGCTCCGGCGAGACCGAGGACGTCACCATCGCCGACCTGGCCGTCGCCACCAACTGCGGCCAGATCAAGACCGGCGCCCCGGCCCGCTCCGAGCGCGTCGCCAAGTACAACCAGCTGCTGCGCATCGAGGAGATCCTCGACGACGCCGCGGTGTACGCCGGCCGCAGCGCGTTCCCGCGCTTCAAGGGCTGAGCCCGAAGCCGTAGGCAGCGTCGTACGTACGTCCCCGTACCCGGTCCCGTACCGTGTGCGGGGACGTACGCGTGTGCACGGGAGGCGGAGACCAGATGGCCGTGAAGGACCGGGACCGTTTCTCCACCGCGACCAGGATCCGGATCATCGGCGAGCAGACCGCGGCCCGGGTCTACCGCTCGCAGACCAAGCGCCAGGCCCGCCGCTCCCGGCTGACCGGCCGGGCCGCGCTGCTCGCGATGGTGCTCTGCTCCCTCGTGGTGGCGCTCGCCTACCCGATACGGCAGTACGTCGCCCAGCGCGCCGAGATCGCCGATCTCCAGCGGGAGCAGCGCGAGACCCGGGAGCGGGTCGAGGTCCTGCGCGACTTCAAGGCACGCTGGCAGGACGACGCCTACGCCGAGCAGCAGATCCGGCGGCGGCTGCACTACGTGATGCCGGGGGAGACCGGGTTCGTGGTCGTCGACCCGGGCGCGGCCGAGCAGGCCCGCGCCGAGGCCGGCGGCGCCGACCGCCCCTGGTACCGGAACGTCTGGGACGGCGTCGACAAGGCCGACGCCGCCGCCCGCCGGCCGTGAACCGACCGCCCCGGCAGTGACTCAACAGGAAGACCAGCAGAAGACAGTCATGCAGACTCCCCCGCCGACCACCCCGCGCACCGAGCCCACCGACGCGGACGTGGCGGCCTTCAAGCAGCAGCTCGGCCGGCCTCCGCGCGGCCTGCGCGCCATCGCGCACCGCTGCCCCTGCGGGCAGCCGGACGTCGTGGAGACGGCACCGCGGCTGCCCGACGGCACGCCCTTCCCCACGCTGTACTACCTGACGTGCCCCAAGGCGGCCTCCGCCATCGGCACGCTGGAGGCGAACGGCGTGATGAAGGAGATGACCGAGCGCCTGGCCGCCGACCCGGAGCTGGCCGCCGCCTACCGCGGCGCGCACGAGGACTACGTCCGGCGCCGCGACGAGATCGAGGAGCTGACCGGCTTCCCGAGCGCGGGCGGCATGCCGGACCGGGTGAAGTGCCTGCACGTGCTGGTCGCCCACTCGCTGGCGGCCGGCCCCGGCGTCAACCCGCTGGGCGACGAGGCGATCGCGATGCTGCCCGAGTGGTGGCGCAAGGGGCCGTGCGTGACGCCCGGCGAGATCTGCGGGGAGGACGCCCAGTGACCCGGGTCGCCGCCGTCGACTGCGGTACGAACTCCATCCGGCTGCTCGTCGCCGACGTGGACCCGGCCACCGGTGAGCCGGCCGAACTCGACCGGCGCATGACCATCGTGCGCCTCGGCCAGGGCGTCGACCGCACCGGGCGGCTGGCGCCCGAGGCGCTGGAGCGGACCTTCGCCGCCTGCCGCGAGTACGCCGAGGTGATCAGGGAACACGGCGCCGAGCGGCTGCGCTTCGTGGCGACCTCCGCCTCCCGGGACGCGGAGAACCGGGACGACTTCGTGCGCGGGGTGCGGGACATCCTCGGAGTGGAGCCGGAGGTGATCTCGGGCGACCAGGAGGCGGAGTTCTCCTTCACCGGCGCCACCAAGGAACTGGCCGGCCGCGACCACCTCGAGCGGCCCTACCTGGTCGTCGACATCGGCGGCGGCTCGACGGAGTTCGTCGTCGGCGACGACCACGTGCGGGCCGCCCGCTCCGTGGACGTGGGCTGCGTGCGGATGACCGAGCGGCACCTGGTGCGCGACGGCGTGGTGAGCGACCCGCCCGGCCGGGCGCAGGTCGCGGCGATGCGGGCCGACATCGAGGCCGCCCTGGACCTCGCCGAGGAGACGGTGCCGCTGCGCGAGGCGCGCACGCTGGTGGGCCTGGCCGGTTCCGTGACGACGGTGTCCGCGATCGCGCAGGAGCTGCCCGCGTACGACTCGGCCGCCATCCACCACTCCCGGGTGTCCCGCGAGCGGGTCCGGGAGATCAGCGACTGGCTGCTCGGCTCCACCCACGCCGAGCGCGCGGCCGTCCCCTCCATGCACCCGGGCCGCGTCGACGTGATCGGCGCGGGGGCGCTCGTCCTGCTCGCGATCATGGAGCGGACGGGCGCGGCGGAGGTCGTGGTCAGCGAGCACGACATCCTCGACGGGATCGCCATCCACACGGCGACCGAGGCGCGGTAGAGGGCCTCGGCCGCCGTATGGCCGCCTTATGGCCGGCGGCGCGCTCGCGCGGCACCGGCAGGGGACGGGTGACTCACCGGCCCCCGTCGCCCTCGTCCCCGGTCGTGGTGCCGGGCGGCGGGGGCGGGCCCGTCGGGGACACGGTGACGGCGATCAGCGCCAGGTCGTCGGCGAGGACGCCGCCGGCGTGCCGGTGCACCAGCTCGGCGAGGGTCTCCACCACGGTCGGCGGACCCTGCCGCCAGCACGCCCGCAGCCCCTCCTCCGGGGAGAAGAAGGCGCCGTCGGCGTCGCGGGCCTCCAGCAGCCCGTCCGTGCACATCAGCAGCAGGTCACCGGGGACGAAGGGGCGTGCCTCGTACTCCCAGGGCCCGGGATCCAGGTCGCCGAGGCCGAGCGGCAGCCCCGGGTCGGCCGGCTCCCACGGGCGTACGCCCTCCCCGGTGGCCAGGAACGCGGGGCAGTGGCCCCGGCTCACCAGGCGCACCTCACCGGCGCCCGGCGGCAGCTCGGCGACGGCCGCGGTGATGAACTGCTCGCCCGAGGAGTCGCCCCCGGCGCCCCCGCCGCCCTCGCCGCTCCCGGCGCGCACGGCGGCCAGGTCGGCGATGTGCCGGGTGACCGCCTCGTCGAGGTGCCGGGCGAGCAGCGGCAGGGTCTCGGTGTGGTGCGCCGCCTCGCGGAAGCTGCCGACCAGCGCCGCCACGGCCGGGATCGCGTCGGGACCCTTGCCGCGGACGTCGCCGATGAGCAGGCGCACCCCGTACGCGGTCGGCTCGGCGGCGTAGAGGTCGCCGCCCACGGCCGCCGCGTGCGAGGCGGCCTCGTAGCGCACCGCGATCCAGGTGCGGCCCAGCCAGGCCCGCACCGGCGGCAGCACGGCGCGCTGCGCGTACTCCGCGGCCCGCCGGGCACCCTGCAGCCGCCGGTACAGGGACAGGCGCAGCAGGCACAGCGGTACGGAGGCCCACGCCAGGACGAGCAGGGCGAAGAAGTCGACCACCGCGTGTCCGCCGTCGGACTCCAGGTGCGAGGCCAGCAGGAGCAGCAGGCCGGCGGCGCTGTTCAGGACCGCCATCACCACCACCAGGGGCAGCGCGTAGAGGCAGGCGGCCGTCATGGCGCTGAGGGCCAGCAGCACGTCACCGCTCAGCGCGCCCGGGGTGGGCAGGTCGACGGCGAGGGCCAGTCCCGTGAGCGCCGGCGGCGTCCAGCGCGCCCAGTGCGTCAGCGGGAGGCCGGCCTCGGGTTCCGGAACGTGGGACTGCAGCCCCGTCGTACGGCGGTGCGGGCTCATGCCACCTCTCTCCGAGCGCAGCCAGTGCGGCCCGACCAACGTAATGAGCGGGGCGGGCGGGAACGCGGTGACGGCTCCGTGCCGACGGCGGGAAGGTGGTCGCCGGGGGTGTCGGGTGAGCGGGCCGGGAAGCGGATGAGCGGCCCACGGGGAGCGGTAAAACGCCTGGCGGGGCCCTGTCGCGAGAAAGTTCGTGAAGTTCTTCACAAGGAATTGGGCCGTGATGGGCGACGAACGGTTGCCCGTTGACCCTTTTGAGGGCTCAACTGCCGTTTGAACACGTTCAGGAGGGCGGTGGAAGAAGGGCCGGGACGGACCCGCCGGGATGCCGGCCGAGGGGGTGCGCGGGCCCGGACGAGCAGCTCAAGCGGCATTGACAACGTGGCGTGTCCCGCCCCGGTTCCGCGTGTCGGCCATGATCTCGGTCACGTGGGCGGAGGAGTGTAACACGACCCCTGTGGAAGCTTGTGAAGGGGCGCACGAACCACCCCCCTGGGGCGGGTGGATACTCGATGGCATGAGCACCACGGAGCGTCCCAGGATCCTCGTAGTAGGCGGTGGGTACGTAGGCCTGTACGCAGCTCGACGCATCCAGAAGAAGATGCGTTACGGCGAGGCGACCGTCACCGTCGTCGACCCGCGGTCGTACATGACCTACCAGCCCTTCCTCCCCGAAGCCGCCGCCGGCAACATCTCCCCGCGGCACGTCGTCGTCCCCCTGCGACGCGTGCTTCCCAAGGCGGAGGTCCTCACCGGCCGGGTCACCACCATCGACCAGGAGCGCAAGGTCGCCACGATCTCCCCCCTGGTGGGCGAGGCGTACGAGCTGCCCTTCGACTACCTCGTCATCGCCATGGGCGCGGTCTCCCGCACCTTCCCGATCCCCGGCCTCGCCGAGCAGGGCATCGGCATGAAGGGCATCGAGGAGTCCATCGGCCTGCGCAACCACGTGCTGGAGCAGCTCGACAAGGCCGACTCCACCACCGACGAGGAGATCCGCCGCAAGGCGCTCACCTTCGTCTTCATCGGCGGCGGTTTCGCCGGCGCGGAGACCATCGGTGAGGTCGAGGACATGGCCCGGGACGCGGCCAAGTACTACAAGAACGTCTCCCGCGAGGACATGCGCTTCATCCTCGTGGACGCCGCCGACAAGATCCTCCCCGAGGTCGGCCCCAAGCTCGGCCAGTACGGCAAGGAGCACCTCGAGGGTCGCGGCGTCGAGGTCTACCTGTCCACCTCCATGGACTCCTGCGTCGACGGCCACGTGGTGCTGAAGAACGGCCTGGAGGTCGACTCCCACACCATCGTGTGGACGGCCGGCGTCAAGCCGAACCCGGCGCTGTCCCGCTTCGGCCTCCCGCTGGGCCCGCGCGGCCACGTCGACTGCCAGCCGACCCTCCAGGTCACCGGCACCGACTACATCTGGGCCGCGGGCGACAACGCCCAGGTGCCGGACCTCGTCGGCCGCAAGGCGGGCAACGAGAACGCCTGGTGCCCGCCGAACGCCCAGCACGCGCTGCGCCAGGCCAAGGTCCTCGGCGACAACGTGGTCTCCGGCATGCGGGGCTTCCCGCAGAAGGAGTACAGCCACGCCAACAAGGGCGCGGTGGCGGGTCTCGGCCTGCACAAGGGCGTCGCGATGATCGTCATGGGCAAGATGAAGATCAAGCTCAAGGGACGTCTCGCCTGGTACATGCACCGCGGCTACCACGGTCTCGCGATGCCGACCTGGAACCGCAAGATCCGGGTCTTCGCGGACTGGACGCTCGGCATGTTCCTCAAGCGCGAGGTCGTCTCCCTCGGCGCGATGGAGACCCCGCGCGAGGAGTTCTACGAGGCCGCCAAGCCGGCGCCGGCCGCCGTGCCGAAGGCCGCCCCCGTGAGCGACGCCCCGAAGTCGGAGAAGACCGAGCAGAAGGCCAAGGCCTCCTGACCTCCGGTCGCCTCCCGCAGTAGCAGCTCCCCGAAGGGGCCGTCCGCCATCCGTGGTGCGGGCGGCCCCTTCGCGTCGCCCGGGTCCGGCACCGGCGGGCGACGAACCCCGTGGTGCGTACAGGCATTTTGCCCAGTCGTAACGCGCGCCGGGGACTGTACGGCGGGCTCCCGGGTGTTTACGTGGTATCGGACATTCCGGGATCGCTCGTCACGGAGGTACGCCATGGCTGATGCCGCGCTGCGGCTGCAGAACCTCTTCGAACAGTTGCTGGGAAACCCCCTCCCGGTGTGCATCCGCGCCTGGGACGGTTCGCAGGCGGGTCCGCCGGGCGCCCCCACCCTCGTCGTCCGCAACCGCAGGGCCCTGCGCCGCCTGCTCTTCAAGCCCGGCGAACTGGGCCTGGCCCGCGCGTGGGTGGCCGGCGACCTCGACGTCGACGGGGACCTCTACATCGCCCTCGGCCTGGTGGCGGGCCTGGTCTGGGAGCGCGGCGAGGATGCCCGGGGCCTGGCCGAGGCGCTGCGCGACCCCGAGGTCCGGGCCGCCGTACGGGGGCTGGTGAGGCTCGCCGGTCCGCCGCTGCCGCCCGCCCCGCCGCCGGAGGAGGTCCGCCGCACCCGCGGCCACCTGCACACCAAGCGCACCGACCGACGCGCCATCAGCCACCACTACGACGTCGGCAACGACTTCTACGAACTCGTCCTCGGCCCCTCCATGGTGTACTCCTGCGCCTACTGGCAGGCCCCCGAGGCCGAGGGCGGCACGCTGGAGGACGCCCAGCGCGACAAGCTCGAACTCGTCAGCCGCAAGCTCGCCCTGACCCCCGGACAGCGCCTCCTCGACATCGGCTGCGGCTGGGGCTCGATGGCCGTCCACGCGGCCCGCGAGCACGGCGTGAGCGTCGTCGGCGTCACCCTCTCCCAGGAGCAGGCCGCCTACGCCCGCAAGCGCGTCGCCGACGAAGGGCTGACGGACAAGGTGGAGATCCGGGTGCAGGACTACCGGGACGTCGCCGACGGGCCGTACGACGCGATCTCCTCCATCGGCATGGCCGAGCACGTCGGCGCCGAACGCTACCTGGCGTACGCCGGTGACCTCTTCCGGCTCCTCAAGCCCGGCGGACGGCTGCTGAACCACCAGATCGCCCGCCGCCCCCGGCGCGACGAGTCCGCCTACAGCGTGGACGAGTTCATCGACGCCTACGTCTTCCCCGACGGTGAGCTGGCCCCGCTCGGCACCACCGTCGCCCAGCTGGAGCGCGCCGGGTTCGAGGTGCGCGACGTGGAGTCGATCCGCGAGCACTACGCGCTCACCCTGCGCCGCTGGGTCGCCAACCTGGAGTCCGGCTGGGACGCGGCCACCCGGCTCGCCGGCCCCGGCCGCGCCCGCGTCTGGCTGCTGTACATGGCCGCCTCCGCGCTCTCCTTCGAACGCAACCGCATCGGCGTCAACCAGGTCCTGGCGGTGAAGACCCCGGAGTCCGGCGACTCCGGGCTGCCGCTGCGCACCCGCACCTGGAACTGAGCGCCGGGCCGAGCGCCCGCGCACGAGAGGGCCCCGCTCCCACCCGGGAACGGGGCCCTCTCGGCCGTACCGGCTACTCCGCCTTGATGGCCTGGAGCATGTTCAGGCGTGCCGCCCGACGGGCCGGCCACAGCGCGGCCAGGACGCCCACCACGGCCGCCAGCAGCAGGAAGACACCCATCCGGAACCAGGGCAGGACCAGCTCGTACGTCGGCATCGTCGTGCCCATCAGTTCACCGGCCGCCCAGCCGAAGAACACCCCGAGCCCGATGCCGAGCACGCCGCCGAACAGGGAGATCACCAGGGACTCCAGGCGGACCATCCGCTTGATGCCCTTGCGGTCCAGGCCGATGGCCCGCAGCATGCCGATCTCCTGGGAGCGCTCGAAGACCGACATGGCCAGGGTGTTGATGACCCCGAGGACCGCCACGATCACCGCCATGGCCAGCAGGCCGTAGAGCATGTTCAGCATCAGCGTGAACATCTTGGCCAGCTCGTTGGAGATGTCCTGCTTGTCCTGGATCTTGATCGCCGGGTTGGTGCCGAGCGCCTCGGTCAGCCGGTCCTTCGCGGCCGACGAGGCCCCGTCGGACATCTTCACCATCACCTGCATGTCGACCGGGTCCGACTGGTGCGGGGAGACGGTGGGCAGGTCGACCATGATGCCGCGGATCATGTCGTTGCCCTCGTAGACACCGGCGACCGTCAGCTTCTGCTTCTCGCCGTCCTCGTAGGCGGCGGTGAAGGCGGAGCCCGCCTTCCAGCCGTGGTCCTTCGCGGTGTCGCTGTCCACGACGACGTTCGTGCCGCCGACCTCGAAGGCGCCCTGCTCGACCTTCAGGTCGGTCAGCCGGCCGATCGCGGAGCCGGTGACGCCGGTGAGGTACTCGGTCCGCCCGTCGACGCGGGACTCCGCGTTGCGCAGCGGGCTCAGGGAGGTGACACCGTCGGTCCCGCCCAGCTTCTCGGCGACGTCCGGGGAGAGGGGGTTGCCGTTGGCCATGGAGACCACGTAGTCGGCCTCGATCGCCGCCGACGCCATCTTGTCGATGGACTTCTGCAGGCTGCCCGCCATCACCGTCATGCCGGTGATCAGGGTCAGGCCGATCATCAGCGCCGAGGCGGTGGCGGCGGTGCGGCGCGGGTTGCGCACCGAGTTCTGCCGGGCCAGCTTGCCCGCGACGCCGAAGACGCGCAGCACCGGTGCCGCGGCGGCGATCAGCGGGCGGGAGAGCAGCGGCGTCAGGATGAACACGCCGATGATCAGCAGCACCGCGCCCAGGCCCATCGGGGCCTGCCCGTCCGAGCCGCTCATCGTCGTCGCCGCGAGGACGACCGCCACGCCGGCGGCCGAGAACAGCGCGCCCAGCGTGTTGCGCAGGACCAGCGACTTCGCGGTGGCCGTGGCGTGCACGCTGCTCATCGCCGCGACCGGCGGGATCTTCGCCGCCCGGCGGCCCGGCAGCCAGGCGGCCAGCATGGTGACCAGGACGCCGACCGCGAGGGCCGCGACGATCGTGCCGGGCGAGACCACCAGTGGCCCGTCGGGCACGACCGCGCCCATCGTGCCCATCAGGGCGCGCAGCCCGGCCCCGATGCCGATGCCCGCGAGCAGACCGGTGACCGCGGCGACGACGCCCACCACGAACGCCTCGATCAGCACCGACCGCGTGACCTGTCGGCGGGAGGCGCCGACCGCCCGCATGAGGGCCAGCTCCTTGGTGCGCTGGGCGACCAGCATCGTGAAGGTGTTGGCGATGATGAACGTGCCGACGAACAGCGCGATGCCGGCGAAGACCAGCAGCCCCTGCTTCATGCCGCTCATCGACGAGGCGATCGCCTCCGCCTGGTCGGCGGCCAGCTTCTCGCCCGTGGTGGTCTCGACCAGCCCCTTCGGCAGCGCCCGGTCCAGCTGCGCCTTCAGCGCCGCCTGGGTGACACCGGCCTTCGCGGTGACGTCGATCTCGTCGTACGTGCCCGCCTTGCCGAACACCTTCTGCGCGGTCGCCGTGTCGAACAGGGTGAGGCTGCCGCCGGCCGCGACGCCGCCGTCGTCGGTGGTGAAGACGCCGACGACCTTCGGGGTGAGGACCGGGCCGTCCACGGACATCCGAACGGTGTCCCCGACGCCATAGCCGGTGCGCTCGGCGGTCCTGGAG
The DNA here is from genome assembly GCF_044142145.1 of Streptomyces sp. BK79. Lineage (NCBI taxonomy): Bacteria > Bacillati > Actinomycetota > Actinomycetes > Kitasatosporales > Streptomycetaceae > Streptomyces > Streptomyces sp. BK79. The sequence continues at coordinate 22,988 of NZ_JBHVOC010000010.1, read as the reverse complement.
TCGATGAGGATCTCGCCCTCGCCCTTCGGGGCGCGCCCGTCGGTCAGCGGGTAGCGGGGGTCCTGCTCGCCCCAGTAGTTGCCGCCCCGCGTGCTCCAGCCGTCGCCGATGAGGCCGCCGTCCTTGTCGGCTACGGCGGTGAAACCGGAGACCACGCCGACGGCCCTGGCGGCGCCGGGCACCTTCGCGCTGTCGTCGAGGAGGGCCTCGGTCAGCTCGGGGGCCTCGCCGACCCGGTCGCCCTCCGCCTCCCGGTACTCGGTGGTCACGGCCACGTCGACCTGGTCGAAGCCCTTGGCGGAGCTGTTCTGCTGGGCGTCGGAGATGGTGTTGGTGAAGACCAGGGTGCCCGACACGAACGCCACGCCGAGCATCACGGCGAGCACGGTCATCAACAGCCTGGCCTTGTGCGCGAGAACGTTGCGCAAGGCGGTACGGAACATGGGTCTTCTCTGTCCAGACGTACGGGGGAGGGGCGGGCGGGACGTCGGGGGGACGTCAGCTGGTGCGGCCCTTGGCGTCGAAGCGCTTCATGCGGTCCAGCACCGAGTCGGCCGTCGGCCCGTACATCTCGTCGACGACGCGGCCGTCCGCGAGGAAGACCACCCGGTCCGCGTAGGCCGCGGCCACCGGGTCGTGGGTCACCATCACGACCGTCTGGCCCAGCTCGCGCACCGAGTTGCGCAGGAAGCCCAGCACCTCGGCGCCCGAGCGGGAGTCGAGGTTCCCGGTCGGCTCGTCACCGAAGATGATCTCGGGGCGGGAGGCCAGCGCCCGGGCCACGGCCACGCGCTGCTGCTGGCCGCCGGAGAGCTGGGAGGGCCGGTGGCCGAGCCGGTCGGCGAGGCCCACCATCCGGATCACGGAGTCCAGCCACTGCTTGTCCGGCCTGCGGCCCGCGATGTCCATCGGGAGGGTGATGTTCTCCAGCGCGGTCAGCGTCGGCAGCAGGTTGAACGCCTGGAAGATGAAGCCGATCTTGTCCCGGCGCAGTTTGGTCAGCTGCTTGTCCTTGAGGGAGCCCAGTTCCGTGTCGCCGATGCGCACGGAGCCGGACGAGAAGGTGTCCAGTCCGGCGACGCAGTGCATCAGCGTGGACTTGCCGGAGCCGGAGGGGCCCATGATCGCGGTGAACTCGGCCTGCCGGAAGTCGACGGAGACCTGGTCCAGGGCGACCACCCGGGTCTCGCCCTGGCCGTAGATCTTGGAAAGCTCCGTGGCACGCGCGGCCACGAGGGTGGACCGGTCGGCGATGGGGGCGGTGGTCACGGGAGGGCTCCTGTCGGTACGGCGGATGCTCGGGGACGTGTTCCATCCTTCCGGCCGCCGGACGCCGTGTAGTCAGCCGCTGTTCCGGTTCCGGGGGGAGACTTCGGTCGGACCGCGGGCGCCGGTGTCATACCTGGGGATGACGGGCGACCCTGACGGAGCCGGGTGCGGAACCGGGTGCGGAGCCCGGCGCGCGGACCCGGCGCGAGAACGGGGCGGGCACCCTTGTCGGGACGGTGAAATTCCGTCATTCCGCATACGTGGCCGACTCTCGCACGCGAGGGTGTTGGCAGGTGTGGGCGGCCTGCCCCGGGAGCTGATGCTCCCTCAGGCGCCAATAAAATAAGACAAGATCGGTCCGCCCGCCCGCTGTTCGGGGGTCGCGTCCCGATAGGCTCGGGGCACTCGACGCGGAGCCCATGGCCTGCCCGGATGGTGGAATGCAGACACGGCGAGCTTAAACCTCGCTGCCCCTTCGCGGGCGTGCCGGTTCAAGTCCGGCTCCGGGCACTTCCGCCGTCTTCGGCCCTCCGTACCGGCTTCCCGGCCGGGTGAGCGGAGTGCGCCCGTGTGAGCGCCCCGCGCGTGAGGGGAATCACCGGTCGGCGTAGCGTGTTGTCCGGCAGGTGCGGGGAAAGATCCTCCCCAAGCAGTAGGGTCATTCCTTTGCCGTTCCATTACTCTTGAGCCAAGGCTGCGTCGTGTGGCCATGGAGGAGTGAAATGAGGAGCAGAAACCCGGTCTTCTCGCGACGGGGGTTCAGCCGCGACAACGGCTACGCGGGCTTCAACGCCGCGCCGCAGGCCGGGGGCCCCGCTGTCGCCACGCAGGGCAACCCGTACGCACAGCCCGCGGGCAACCCGTACGCCCAGCCCGAGGCCAACCCGTACGCGCAGAACCCGTACGCCCAGCAGGACCTGCAGCACGGCGCGCCGCCCCAGGCGCCGGCCACCACCGGCCGGATGACGATGGACGACGTCGTCATCCGCACGGCGAGCACGCTCGGTGTTCTGGTCGTCACGGCCGCGCTCGCGTGGGCGCTGCTGCCGGTGGACGACGCCAACATCGGCCGTTCCTACGGCATCGGTATCGGTGCCGCGCTGATCGGCATGGTCCTGGCGCTCGTCCAGTCCTTCAAGCGCAAGGCCTCGCCCGCGCTGATCCTGACGTACGCGGCGTTCGAGGGTGTCTTCCTCGGTGTCGTCTCCAGCGTCGTCGACAACCGCATCGCGGACGGCGCGGCCATGCAGGCCGTGATCGGCACGATGGCGGTCTTCGCCGGTGTGCTGATCGCGTACAAGGCGGGCTGGATCCGCGTCAACCGCCGCTTCTACGGCTTCGTGATGGCGGCCGCGCTCGGCTTCGTCTTCCTGATGATGGTGAACCTGCTGTTCGCCGTCTTCGGCGGCGGTGACGGCCTCGGCTTCCGCAGCGGCGCCCTCGGTGTGGTCTTCGGCATCGTCGGCATCATCCTCGGTGCCTGCTTCCTGGCCATGGACTTCAAGCAGGTCGAGGACGGCCTGGCGTACGGCGCCCCGCGCGAGGAGGCCTGGTTCGCCGCCTTCGGCCTCACGCTGACGCTGGTGTGGCTGTACCTGGAGTTCCTGCGGCTGATCGCGATTCTGAACAGCAACGACTAGCGGCGAGCGGTACGACGCGGCGCACGCGCCGACGACGTGTGAAGGGCCCCGGGCTTCCCGCCCGGGGCCCTTCGTCGTCGTGGCGGCCGCGCCCGCCTAACCCAGCTTGCGCGCGGCCCGCCTCAGGTCGTACTCGTGGACGATCGCCTTCGCGTGGCCGTACGCGAGGTCGTGCTCGTGGCGGAGCCAGCTGACCTTTTCCTCGAAGCGGAAGAGGGACGGGCCGTCCTCGACGGTGCGCAGCCAGTCGGAGATCTCACGACCGGTGCAGTGCGGGATGCGGGCGAGCATGTTGCGATGGGTCTCCTCGGAGAAGACATGGGACATCGGCGCCTCCGGGCGAAAGGGGATGTAAGCCGGTCCTTCAGGTCACCGTGCCTGAGCGTTCGCCCGTTGGCAACAGTCCCGGCGGGGCGCGTACGCTCGCGCCGTGGTGGATACGACGCCTTTGACCCGTGCCGTGGACGACTTCGCCGACCGCCTGCGGGCCGCCCCGCAGAGCAGGCTGCAACGCGGGGCCGCCGCCGAGGCGCTGGAGCTGGCCAGGGAGCTGGCCCGGCGGGCCCAGCTGGCGGAGGAGCCGGGGACGGAGCCGAGACAGATGCCGGACGCGGGGATGTTCGCCGCCGCCGACCAGATCGCCGTCGCCGCGCACGACCTGGCCCTCGTGCTGACCGACGAGGACCAGGTGGAGGAGGCGGTGGGCCTGGTGGAGGAGGCCCGCAAGCGGGCCGGGGTCTGACCGCGCGAGGGGGCCGGCGGCCTGACCGCGCGAGGGGGCCGGGGTCCGGCTAGAGGGACGCGATGACGCGGTCCGCCAGGATGTAGACGTTCTCCTCGCCGCAGGCGAAGGTCAGCGTGTAGGCGCCGGAGATCCCCGAGCCGCCGAGGAGGTACGGCGTCTTGCCCGCGCCCAGCGCGGCGGCCAGGCGCTCCGCGGTCTCGCGGTGGCCCGGGGTCATGCACAGGGTGGTGCCGTCGGCGAAGACGTACACGTCGAGCGTGCCCAGCGGGCCCGGCCGGACGTCCGCGAGCGCGATGCTCGACTCGGCCAGTTCCTCGAGGGTGGCGACGGTGCGCTCGTGGTCGCCCACGGCCGGCGACGGGTTCGGCACGAAGTCCGGGTGCGAGGGGTGCCGGCGGCGGGCTGCGGCCAGTTCGGCGGACTCCCGGGGGCCCGCGTCCTTCGCCGCCGGGTCGTCGATGTCCGCACCCGGCTCGACCACGGGCTCCAGGCCCACGAAATCGGCCTGGCGGGGCAGGAACAGCTCGCTGTCGGACAGGCCGAGCAGCAGCGGTGCGTCCGAGGCGTCCCGGGAGTCCTGGGCGGCCCAGAAGGCCCGCGCCTCGGCGAGCTCACGCTCGCGCTCCTCGGCGAGCGCCTCCGCGACGGCGGCGCGTATCTCCTCGGCGTCGGCGGTGGTCCGGGCGGCGGGCACCCGGCCACGCGTGGCGGCGGCGCGGCTCTCGGCCAGCTCCGCGCGCAGGGCCGTCACCTGCCGGCGCAGCACCAGAACGCTGCGCAGGACGGCGACACCCACGGCGCCGGTGGCGGCCGTGGTGAGCAGCAGGGCGATGGGCATGGCGCTCACTGACGTACTCCCGGTTCAAAGTCGACCCCCGACTTCCTACCTCAGCTTGAACGGAGGACTAATCGTCTGTCAGTGCGTAACGTCACGAAACGGACAGGACTTTGGGCCTGGAAGGTGGGGGTGTGGCTGGTCTGACCTGCGTAAATCGGGGGGCCGGGAGAGGTAGGTCACATCCTGGGGGAGATTGGATCACAAAACGGCCCAGAACCCTGGGGTGAGCGGGGTTCCGGGCCGTCTCGTCACGCTGGGTCCGGCGGGCGCTACTGACAGTTTGTCAGCGGCTCTCCGGCGACGCCCCGGCCGTTTCGGGCGCGTCGGCGCGAGCGGGTCAGCTCAGGCGCTCGATGACCATGGCCATGCCCTGGCCGCCGCCGACGCACATGGTCTCCAGGCCGAACTGCTTGTCGTGCCACTGCAGGGAGTTGATCAGCGTGCCGGTGATGCGGGCGCCGGTCATGCCGAAGGGGTGGCCGACGGCGATGGCGCCGCCGTTGACGTTCAGCTTCTCCAGCGGGATGCCGAGGTCGCGGTAGGAGGGGATGACCTGCGCGGCGAACGCCTCGTTGATCTCGACCAGGTCGATGTCGTCGATGGTCAGCCCGGCGCGGGACAGCGCCTGCTTGCTCGCCTCGACCGGGCCGAGGCCCATGATCTCGGGGGAGAGGCCGGAGACGCCGGTGGAGACGATGCGGGCGAGCGGGGTCAGGCCCAGCTCGCGGGCCTTGGTGTCGCTCATGATCACGAGGGCGGCGGCGCCGTCGTTGAGCGGGCAGCAGTTGCCGGCGGTGACCAGGCCGTCGGGGCGGAAGACGGGCTTGAGGCCCTGGACGCCCTCCAGGGTGACGCCGGCGCGCGGGCCGTCGTCCTTCGAGACGACCGTGCCGTCGGGCAGCGTGACCGGGGTGATCTCGCGCTCCCAGAAGCCGTTCTTGATGGCCTCCTCGGCGAGGTTCTGCGAGCGGACGCCGAACTCGTCCATGTCCTGCCGCGTGACGCCCTTCCAGCGGGCCAGGTTCTCGGCGGTCTGGCCCATCGCGATGTACGGGTCGGGGACGAGGCCGTCCTCGCGCGGGTCGTGCCAGGTGGTGCCCTCCTGCTGGGCGACGGCCGCGGTACGGGCCTCGGCCTCGGCGAACAGGGGGTTGCGCGTGTCCGGCAGGCTGTCGGAGTTGCCCTTGGCGAACCGGGAGACCATCTCGACACCGGCCGAGATGAAGACGTCGCCCTCGCCGGCCTTGATGGCGTGCAGGGCCATGCGGCTGGTCTGGAGGGACGAGGAGCAGTACCGGGTGACGGTGCAGCCGGGCAGGTGGTCCATGCCCATCTCGACGGCGACGATCCGGCCGAGGTTGTTGCCCTGCTCGCCGCCGGGCAGGCCGCAGCCGAGCATCAGGTCGTCGATGTCCCGCGGGTCCAGCTCGGGGACCTTGGCGAGGGCCGCCTGGATGATCGTGGCGGCCAGGTCGTCGGGGCGCAGGTCCTTCAGGGAGCCCTTGAAGGCGCGGCCGATGGGGGAGCGGGTGGCTGAGACGATCACGGCTTCGGGCATCACGGCTCCAGTGGCGTCGCGGGGATGAGGCGGCTGGTTGGGAAGTTACCCGGACGTATGGCCCGGGTCACGGGTGCGGCGGTGTGACATGGACCGCAACTTTCTAAGCGCTTGCTTTTGCCTCTGGCGGTTGAGCGGTCACCTTGGCTCCGGTGGCTGGGCTGCCGCCTGCCTCCCGCGCTTCAGGGGCCGCGCCCCACGTGCCTGGGCGGGGCCCCGACCCCCGAGGGCACCGCACCCGTTTCGGCCCGGGCGGTCTCGGGGTCACACGCCGGACGGGCTGGTGGGTTCGGTTTCCGCCACCCTGCGCCGGCGTCGCCGCTTCAGCAGCGCCCACGGGCCCCGCGGCCCGCTCGGCATCGCGGCCGCGACCTCCGTGCCGGCCTCCGACGCCGCCTGAGCCGCCGCACGCGCCACCGGCAGGAAGCCTTCGCGGCGCAGCGCGTCCGGGCGCTCCTCCTCGGCCGGCCACAGGCCGAGCGCGGCGCACACCGAGGGCAGGACCGCCATCGCAGCCGTGGCGTAGCCCTCGGCGGACGGATGGTAGTGGTCGGGGCCGAACAGCTCGCGCGGGTTCTCCGCGAACTCCGGACCCAGCAAGTCGCCCAGCGACACCGTGCGCCCGCCCTGCTCCACGACGCCGATGGTCTGGGCCGCCGCCAGCTGCCGCGAGGCCCGCCGGGCCAGCCAGCGCAGCGGCTGCCGCACCCGTTCGATCGAGCCCAGGTCCGGGCAGGTGCCGACCACCACCTCCGCGCCCGCCGTGCGCAGCCGCCGCACCGCGCCGGACAGGTGCCGCACCGACTGGGTCGGGGGCATCCGGTGGGTGACGTCGTTCGCCCCGATCATGATCACGCAGATGTCGGGGAGCCGGTCCGGATCCGCGAGGACCAGCGCCACCTGCCGGTCCAGGTCGTCCGAACAGGCCCCCGGCGACGCCACCGAACCCAGCTCCACCGGCCGCTCCGCCACCGCCGACAGCCCGGACGCCAGCAGCGCGCCGGGGGTCTGCCCGGCCCGGCGCACACCCTGCCCGGCGGCCGTGGAGTCGCCCAGCATCATCAGCCGCAGGGGCGGCTCACCGGCCGTCGGCAGGGTGTCGCCGTACAGTCCCCGCGCGTTCGGCACCCGGTCGGGGCCGCCGATGCCCACCCGGCGCCTGGCCAACTGCACCTCCGCCAGCAGCAGACCGACCGCGGCCGCACCGGCCAGCCCGATGCCGCCGCCGCCGTACGCCGCGCCGGCCGCGATCCTCTTGGCCACCCGCGCCCTCGACATGCTTGTCATGCGTCGCCGCCACCTCCTCCAACCCGTACACCCACTGCTTGCCCCGTACCGACGGTCGCCCAATCTCAACGGGGAGTGAACGACCGTCACGGGGCATCACCGGGGCGGCAGGCCATAGGCTGGCGGGACCGATAACGACCACATCCTTTGCGGCATCCGGAGACCACGGTGCATTTCCACGACTCGATGATCAGCCTCGTCGGCAACACCCCGCTGGTGCGGCTCAACAGCGTGACCAAGGGCATCAGGGCCACCGTCCTGGCCAAGGTGGAGTACTTCAACCCGGGCGGCTCGGTGAAGGACCGCATCGCCCTGCGCATGATCGAGGCCGCGGAGAAGAGCGGTGAGCTGCGGCCCGGCGGCACGATCGTGGAGCCGACCAGCGGGAACACGGGCGTGGGTCTGGCGATCGTGGCCCAGCAGAAGGGCTACAAGTGCATCTTCGTCTGCCCTGACAAGGTGTCCACCGACAAGATCAACGTGCTGCGCGCGTACGGCGCCGAGGTGGTCGTCTGCCCGACGGCGGTCGACCCCGAGCACCCGGACTCCTACTACAACGTCTCCGACCGCCTGGTCCGCGAGACGCCGGGCGCCTGGAAGCCGGACCAGTACTCCAACCCGCACAACCCGCTCTCCCACTACCACTCCACCGGCCCCGAGCTGTGGGAGCAGACGGAGGGGAAGATCACCCACTTCGTCACCGGCGTCGGCACCGGCGGCACCATCTCCGGCACCGGGCGCTACCTCAAGGAGGCCAGCGACGGCGCGGTCAAGGTGATCGGCGCCGACCCCGAGGGCTCGGTGTACTCGGGCGGCTCCGGGCGCCCCTACCTCGTCGAGGGTGTCGGCGAGGACTTCTGGCCGACGGCGTACGACCGTGAGGTCGCGGACGAGATCGTCGCCGTCTCCGACAAGGACTCCTTCCAGATGACCCGCCGCCTCGCCAAGGAGGAGGGCCTGCTGGTGGGCGGCTCCTGCGGCATGGCGGTCGTCGCGGCGCTGAGGGTCGCCGAGCGCCTCGGCGAGGACGACGTGGTCGTGGTCCTGCTGCCGGACAGCGGGCGCGGGTACCTCAGCAAGATCTTCAACGACGAGTGGATGGCCGACTACGGCTTCCTGGAGGACGCCGGCCCCAGCGCCCGCGTCGCCGACGTCCTGAACCACAAGGAGGGCGGCCACATCCCCTCCCTCGTCCACATGCACCCGGACGAGACCGTCGGCCAGGCCATCGAGGTGCTGCGCGAGTACGGCGTCTCGCAGATGCCGATCGTGAAGCCGGGCGCCGGCCACCCGGACGTGATGGCCGCCGAGGTCGTCGGTTCGGTCGTGGAGCGCGAACTGCTGGACGCCCTGTTCACCAAGCGGGCCTCGCTGGACGACCCGCTGGAGAAGCACGTGTCCTCCCCGCTGCCCCAGGTGGGCTCCGGCGAGCCCGTCGCCGACCTGATGTCGGTGCTCGGCGCGGCCGACGCGGCGATCGTCCTCGTCGAGGGCAAGCCGACCGGTGTGGTGAGCCGCCAGGACCTGCTGTCCTTCCTCGCCAAGTGACCCGCGGGTCCGCCGGCCGGGCGCGACGTCCACGATGATCACCGGGGACTTCGCGGAAGCGGTACTCGCGCGACACGTTCGCGCAGCACACGCTTAACACGCGACCGGCACAGTGGTGGTTGTCGGCAGGGCGGGAGCGGCTCCCCGCCCCGGCCGGCACCGAACGGCGTCAAGGACCTTCCGGAGCGGCTCCCGGACCTCCATGGACGCCACGGACGCGCCGCCCGGCCGTGAGGCCCGGCTCGCGCGTCCCCCGCGGGGACCGCCGTCGTCCCGCCCCCCAGCGATGGGGGTGCGGCGGTCCCCGCGCAGTCTTCTCCCCCGGCCCCGCGCGGTCTTCCTCCGGGCCGGGCCCCGCTCAGTCCTCCCAGGCGTCGGACTTCCCGGCGCGGTGGCGGCGTCCGAAGAGGCCCGGGGTGGTCCGGGCGGCCTGGACGACGTTGACGCCGACGATGCCGGCCCAGGCGACCAGCAGTCCGGCGAGGTCGGCGACACCGCCGCCGATCGCGGACAGCGGGACCGCCAGCACCAGCGAGACGATGCCGAAGCCGAAGCGCTCGCCGAAGGAGTCCGTGGACCTCGGCGACCGGCTGTCCCGCGCCGCCGTCATCTGCTGCTCGGCGAGGTGCCGGCGCACCCGGCGCTCGACCGCTCCGTCGATGCGCTGGTCGACCTTCTCCAGGAACGAGTCGACCAGCGCGGACTCGTACTCCTCGCCCAGCTCCCTGCGGGTCTGCAGGGTGGCGTCGAGTTCCTTCTTCAGGTCGGTGTCCCGCCCGTCCATTCCCGTCATGGCTCCCACGGTAGGAAACCGGGGCGGCGACGGCACTGGGGTTAGCCCCCGTTTCCGTCGGGGGGCGGCCGGGAGGAGGGGGCGCTCGGCGTCGTACGGGCCGCCGCCTCGCTGTATAACGGTATGCAGAAAGCGGGGCAGGTGAATAGGCCGAGGGGGAGCACGTCATGAGCGGGACCACCGGGACGACCGGGACCGGCGCGACCGACAGCCCGGCCGCGCGGCTGCAGGCGCTCTTCGAGGGGCACCGCCTGACGCCGACCCAGCGGCGCATCGCGCACAGCATGGTGCGGCGCGCCGCCGACGTGCCGTTCCTCTCCAGTGTCGAGCTGGCCGAGCTGGCCGGGGTCAGCCAGCCGTCCGTGACCCGGTTCGCCGTCGCCCTCGGCTTCGACGGCTACCCGGCGCTGCGCCGTCACCTGCGTGAGGTCGCCCCCGCGGAGCCGGTGCCGGACGCCGGCGCCCGCAACGAGTACCAGCAGGCCGTGGCGGCCGAGATCGAGAACCTGCGCCATCTGGCGGAGGCGCTCGCCGACCCCGGGCCGGTACGGGAGGCGGGCGGGGTCCTCGCCGCCAGCCGGCCCCTGCCGGTCCTCGGGCTGCGGGCGGCGGCGGCCCAGGCGCACGGCTTCGCGTACTTCGCCGCCAAGGTCCACCCGGACGTCCGGTTCCTGGGCGAGGGCGGCACCATGCTCCACGACCGCGTCGACGCCGCGGTGCGGGCCGGGGCGACGGCCCTGCTCTGCTTCGCCCTGCCCCGCCATCCGCGTGAGGTCGTGGAGGCCCTCGCCCACGCCAAGGAGGCGGGGCTCACGGTGGTGACCGTCGCCGACTCCGCCTTCGCGCCGGTCGCCAAGGTCTCCGACCTGCTGCTGCCCGCCGCCGTCGGCACCGGCCTGGCCTTCGACACCGCCTGCGCGCCGATGCTGCTGGGCCGGGTGCTGCTGGAGGCCATGTGCGACGACCTGCCCGACGCCCAGGCCCGGCTGGAGGAGTTCGACACGAGGGCGGCGGCGCGAGGCCTGTTCGTGGACTGACGCGGGGTCACTTCGCGGACCGGCGCGGCGGAGGCGAGGTGTCGGCACCGGTGGCCGCGTTCTCAGATTCGTCTCAGCTTCTTCCGTTAACCTGCCTCGCCTCACACCCTTCAGACGCATGGCGGGAAGCCGAACGGGACAGGAGGCCGGACGTGGCGCGCGGAGGACAGGGGCTGGCTCGGGTCGCCGTCGTCGTACGGGCGGGGGCGGCCCCGCTGTGGTGGCTGGGCGTGTTCGCGGCGGGCATCGGGGTGCTGGTACCGGGGGTGACCGGACGCCGGATCGGCGTCCTGGCCGGCGCCGCGCTGTTCGTGGTGGCGGTCGCCGTCGTGGCGACCGTGCGGCGGAGGCGGTACACCGAGCTGGCCCGCTCGGCCGCCCGCGCGAGCAAGCACGACGTGCTCCAGGACCGCGCGGTGACCGTACGCAACTGGCGCCGGGGGCACCGCTGGTGGCTGCTCCTCGCCTTCGCCGCCGCCGTGGGCAGCGCCTTCGCCGTCCCCGCCGCCGCCGGGATGCTGATGGCCGGCTGCGGCGTCGGACTGTGGCTGAAATCCGCGTGGATCGGCCGCCGCGAGCAGGCCGAGGACGCCCTCCTGTGGGTCCGCGTCGACTGGCTCGCCCGCGACGGCGGGCGCCCGGCGGGCAAGGCGGTCAAGGCCTGCCGCAGCACGGGCATCGCGGCGGGGGACGCGGCGCCGGGCGGGGCGCGGCGCAGGAAGGCGGCGCTGGTGTGACGCCGGCCGCGCACCCACGCGGCGCACGGCCGCGCGCGTCACGGTCCCGCACTCCCGAGGGCGTGGCGCCACCCCGGCGCCCTGGCACCCCGGCGCCCTGGCACCCCGGCGCCCTGGCACCCCGGCGTCCCCCGGCGTCACCCCGGCCGCGTCATGACCCGGGCGGGGACGTCAGCGCGTCCGCGTGCGCCCCGCCCGCCTCCGACACGATCTCCGCGACCGTCTGAGCCTCGCGCACGGTCGCGAAGGCGACGCCCCCGGTGCCGTCCGGGCTGAACCCGTACACCCCGGGCCGCGCCAGCGAGTTGTACGCGTAGTGATGCGCGAAGTAGTACGCCCCCGTGTCCAGCGCCGCCGCGTAGTCCCCCTGCTCCAGCAGGGGCATCGCCCGGCCCACGGCCAGCAGGTCCCCCGCGAAGCACGCCGGCCCCGCGACGTCCTGCACCACGTCGGGCCCCTCCTTCGGCAGCCCCTTGCCGTCGTACGCGGCGATCCGCAGCGGCCACGCGCCCGGCGCGTACACCGTCCGCGTCGCGACCTGCACGCCCGCGTGCGTCACCGCGACCGGCCGCCCCCCGGCGCTCTTGGCGTACTCGACGCGCGCCACCACCGTGCCGTGCTTGGCCAGCAGGGACCGCCCGAACTCGGTGACCAGCCCGTACCGCCCGTCGAAGAGGCCCGGAACCGCCTCGCGCAGCACGCGCGCGTAGTCGGCGTACGTCGGTGCCGTCTCCTCCGACGCGAAGTTCACCGGCAGTCCGCCACCGATGTCGAGCGTGTCGACCTGCCGGCGTCCGGCCCGCTCGTTGATCTCCTCGGCGAGCGCGTACGTCGCCGCCACGCCCTCGGCCATCAGCGCCAGCGGGATCCCCTGGGAGCCGGTGTGCGCGTGCAGCCGGGTCAGCCACGGCCGGTCCAGGTACGCCCGCACCACCCACTCGCGCGCCCCCTCGTCGCGCAGCGCCACCCCGAACTTCGAGGTGGCCGTCGCCGTCGACAGCGCCTCGATGGAACCCCCGCCGACCTGGGGATTGACCCGGATGCCGAGCGGGGAGCTACTCCTCCCCTCGGCCATCAGGCCGTCGAGGCGCGCCAGCTCCTGCGGGTTGTCCGCGTTGACCGCGACGCCCAGCGCCAGCGCCTCCCGCAGCTCGCCCGGCGTCTTGGCGGGGGAGTCCAGCACCGTCCGCGCGGACGGCACCCCCGCCGCCCGTGCCAGTGCCAGCTCGCCCGGGCTCGCGACCTCGGCGCCGATGCCCTCCTCGTGCAGCAGCCGCAGCACCGGGACCAGCGGGGTCGCCTTCACCGCGAAGGCGTGCAGCACGGGCGTCCCGGGTGCCGTCACGGCCTCGAACGCCGACCGCAGGGCCGCCGCCGTCTCCCGTATCCCGGCCACGTCCAGCAGCCCGACGATCGGGGTGCCGGGTCCGAGCAGCCCCTGATCCACGGCCGCCCGCACCGCCTCGTCCCGTCGCCCCGCCCGGTCCGTGCCGGTGCCACCGGCGTCCCCGCTCCCGACATTCCCGCTTCCGACGTCCCCGCTCCCGACGCCCCCGCGCCTGATGTCTCCGCTCCCGACCGTGCCGTCGCTCACGCGATCCTCCGTCCCTCGCCGTCCGCCGGTCCATCCGGCCGCCTGCCCGCACATCCAGCCAAACATCCGTGCGCCCCGCGTGCCGGGACACGGCCGTATTGACTAGTTCTATTCATGAAGCGAGTATGTGAATATCCGCAGTAACAAATTTCGCCGGGAGCACGTCACCAGGAGGAACACCATGTCCGGACCCCGCCCTGTCCGCGCGCCACGCGGTACCGAGCCGAGCGCGCTGGGCTGGCAGCAGGAGGCCGCCCTGCGGATGCTGCAGAACAACCTCGACCCCGAGGTCGCCGAGCACCCCGACAAGCTCGTCGTCTACGGCGGTACGGGGAAGGCCGCCCGCGACTGGCGCTCCTTCGACGCGATGGTGCGGACGCTGCGCACCCTCAAGCAGGACGAGACGATGCTCGTCCAGTCCGGCCGCCCCGTCGGCGTCATGCAGACCCACGAGTGGGCCCCGCGCGTCCTCATCGCCAACTCCAACCTCGTCGGCGACTGGGCGAACTGGGAGGAGTTCCGCCGCCTGGAGCAGCTCGGCCTGACCATGTACGGGCAGATGACCGCCGGCTCCTGGATCTACATCGGCACCCAGGGCATCCTCCAGGGCACCTACGAGACCTTCGCCGCCGTCGCCGCGAAGAAGTTCGGCGGCACCCTCGCCGGGACCATCACCCTCACCGCCGGCCTCGGCGGCATGGGCGGCGCCCAGCCGCTGGCCGTGACGATGAACGACGGCGTCGCGATCTGTATCGACGTCGACCCGCGCGCCATCGAGCGCCGCATCGAGCACAAGTACCTGGACGTGAAGGCCGACTCGCTGCAGCACGCCCTGCAGCTCGCCACCGAGGCCCGTGACGCCCGCCGCCCGCTTTCCATCGGCCTGCTCGGCAACGCAGCGGACCTGCTGCCGCAGATGCTCGCCGAGGGCGCGCCCATTGACATCGTCACCGACCAGACCTCCGCCCACGACCCGCTCGCGTACCTGCCGAGCGGTGTCGAGTTCGACGACATGCAGTCGTACGCGACCAAGGACCCGGCCGGTTTCACCACCCGCGCCCGTGAGTCGATGGCCAAGCACGTCGAGGCCATGGTCGGCTTCATGGACGCCGGCGCCGAGGTCTTCGACTACGGCAACTCCATCCGCGGCGAGGCCCAGCTCGCCGGGTACGACCGGGCCTTCGCCTTCCCCGGCTTCGTACCGGCGTACATCCGCCCGCTGTTCTGCGAGGGCAAGGGTCCCTTCCGCTGGGCCGCCCTGTCCGGCGACCCCGCCGACATCGCCAGGACCGACCGGGCGATCCTCGACCTCTTCCCGGAGAACGAGTCGCTGGCCCGCTGGATCAAGATGGCGGGGGAGCGGGTCCACTTCCAGGGCCTGCCCGCCCGTATCTGCTGGCTCGGCTACGGCGAGCGCGACAAGGCCGGCGAGCGGTTCAACGACATGGTCGCGAGCGGTGAGCTGTCCGCGCCGATCGTCATCGGCCGGGACCACCTCGACTGCGGCTCCGTCGCCTCCCCGTACCGGGAGACCGAGGCCATGCTCGACGGTTCCGACGCCATCGCCGACTGGCCCCTGCTCAACGCCATGGTCAACGTGGCCTCCGGCGCCTCCTGGGTCTCCCTGCACCACGGTGGCGGCGTCGGCATGGGGCGCTCGATCCACGCCGGCCAGGTGACGGTCGCCGACGGCACCCCGCTGGCCGGGGAGAAGATCCGCCGGGTGCTCACCAACGACCCCGGCATGGGCGTCATCCGGCACGTGGACGCCGGTTACGACATCGCCGAGTCGGTCGCCGGGGAGCGGGGCGTGCGCGTGCCCATGCGCGAGGGCGCCGAGACCCGCGAGGGTGGCGACGCGTGAGCTTCCACAGCATGTGGGCGGAGCTGCTGCCGGTCGGCCGCAGCTCCGCCTCCGGCGGCTACCGCCGCTACGCCTGGACCGGCGCCGACGCGGACTGCCGGGCCTGGTTCCGCGAGCAGGCCGAGGCGCGCGGGCTGACCTACGAGGTGGACCGCAACGGCAACCAGTGGGCCTGGCTCGGCGACCCCGCCGCCGGAAACGCCGTCGTCACCGGCTCCCACCTCGACTCCGTGCCCGACGGCGGCGCCTTCGACGGTCCCCTCGGGGTCGTCTCCGCCTTCGCCGCCCTGGACGAACTGCGCGGAAGGGGAGCGCGGCTCACCAGGCCGCTCGGCATCGTCAACTTCGGCGACGAGGAGGGCGCCCGCTTCGGCCTCGCCTGCGCCGGCTCCCGGCTCACCGCCGGCGCGCTCACCGTCGAGCAGGCCCACCGCCTGACCGACGGCGACGGCATCACGCTCCCGCGGGCCATGGAAGCCGCCGGGTACGACCCGGACGCCATCGGCCCCGACCCCGAGCGGCTGGCCCGCATCGGCGCCTTCGTGGAACTCCACGTCGAACAGGGCCGCGCCCTCGACCTGTCCGGCGACCGCATCGGCATCGCGTCCGCCATCTGGCCGCACGGACGCTGGCGGTTCGACTTCCGCGGCGAGGCCAACCACGCCGGCACCACCCGCCTCGCCGACCGGCACGACCCCATGCCGCCCTACGCCGAGACCGTCCTCGCCGCCCGTCGCGAGGCCGAACTCGCGGGCGCCGTCGCCACCTTCGGCAAGCTCGCCGTCGAACCCAACGGCGTCAACGCCATCCCCTCCCTGGTGCGCGCGTGGCTCGACTCCCGCGCCGCCGACCAGGAGAGCCTGGACACCGTGGTCGGCGGAGTGGAGAAGGCCGCCCGCGCGTACGCCGCGGCCCACGGCGTCGGCCTCGACGTCGTCCGCGAGTCCTTCACCCCCGTCGTCGAGTTCGACCACACCCTGCGCGACGAACTCGCCCGCATCCTGGGCACGGAGACGGAACTGAAGGTCCCCGTCCTCGGCACCGGTGCCGGACACGACGCCGGAATCCTCTCCGGCAGCGTCCCGACCGCCATGCTGTTCGTGCGCAACCCCACCGGCGTCTCGCACTCCCCGGCCGAGTACGCCGCCGAGGACGACTGCGTGGCCGGGGTGACCGCACTCGCCGACGTACTGGAAGGGCTGGCCTGCACGTGACCACCACCGAGCGCGTGACCACCACCGAGCGGACCCGCACGTACTGGCTGGAGCACGCCTGGCTCGGCACCCACGTCGAGCCGGGCGTCGCCGTCGAGGTGGGCGGGGGCCGCATCACCTCCGTCCGGCAGGCCACCCCCACCCCGCCCCCCGGTGCCGAGATCCTGCGCGGGCTGACCCTCCCCGGCCTCGCCGACGCCCACAGCCACGCCTTCCACCGGGCTCTGCGCGGCACCGTGCAGGTCGGCTCCGGCACCTTCTGGACCTGGCGCGAGGTCATGTACTCGGTCGCCGACCGGCTCACCCCGGACACCTACCGCGACCTCGCCCGCGCGGTGTACGCCGAGATGGCCCTCGCCGGCATCACCACCGTCGGCGAGTTCCACTACGTCCACCACGCCCCCGGCGGCACCCCCTACGCCGACCCCAACGCGATGGGCGAGGCGCTGATCGAGGCCGCCGCCGACGCCGGCATCCGCATCACCCTCCTCGACACCTGCTACCTGTCCGCCGGCTTCGGACAGCCCCCGAACACCCACCAGCGCCGCTTCTCCGACGGGACGGCGGACGCCTGGGCGCAACGCTGTTCAGTTCTCAAGGAACGGGATCACGCACGGATCGGTGCCGCGATCCACTCGGTACGGGCCGTGCCCGCCGACCAGTTGGCGACCGTGGCACGCTGGGCCGAGGAGCGGCGGGCCCCGCTCCACGTGCACCTGTCCGAGCAGACCGCCGAGAACGACGCCTGCCGCGAAGCCCACGGACGCACCCCCACCCGCCTCCTCGCCGACCACGGCGTGCTCGGGCCGCGCACCACCGGCGTCCACAACACCCACCTCACCGACGAGGACGTCGCCCTGCTCGGCGGCAGCCGCACCGGCACCTGCATGTGCCCGACCACGGAACGGGACCTCGCCGACGGCATCGGCCCCGCCGCCGCCCTCCAGCGGGCGGGCTCCCCGCTCTCCCTCGGCTCCGACAGCCACGCCGTCGTCGACCTGCTGGAAGAGGCGCGCGCGATGGAGCTGAACGAGCGCCTGCGCACCCGCACCCGCGGCCACTGGACCGCCGCCGCCCTGCTGCGCGCGGCCACCGCCGACGGTCACGCGGCCCTCGGCTGGGACGACACCGGCACCATCGAGCCCGGCGCCCGCGCCGACTTCGCGACGATCGCCCTCGACTCGGTCAGGACGGCGGGGCCGCTGCCCAGGCTCGGCGCCGAGACGGCCGTATTCGCGGCGACCGCGGCGGACGTACGGCACACGGTCGTGGGCGGGCGGCACGTCGTGCGCGACGGGGCGCACGCCCTCGTACCGGATGTGCCGCAGGCCCTGGCGCGGGCCGTCGAAGCCCTGCGTGCCTGACGACCAGCCCCCGCCCCGACGAAGACACCAGGGACCCCATGAGCAGCAGCACCGTCATCACCAACATCGCCGCACTCGTCACCAACGACCCCTCCCTCGGTGACAACTCCCCCCTCGGACTGGTCCGGGACGCGGCCGTCGTCATCGACGGCGACCGCGTCGCGTGGACCGGTGAATCAAGCAAAGCACCCGCCACTGACAACCGGGTCGACGCCGGCGGCCGGGCCGTCCTCCCCGGCTTCGTGGACTCCCACTCCCACCTCCTCTTCGCGGGCGACCGCACCGAGGAGTTCAACGCCCGCATGTCCGGGCGCCCCTACAGCGCCGGCGGCATCCGCACCACCGTCGCCGCCACCCGCGCCGCGAGCGACGCGGAACTGGAGGCGGGCCTCACCCGCTACCTCGCGGAGGCCCTGCGCCAGGGCACCACCACCTTCGAGACCAAGTCCGGGTACGGCCTGACCACCGCCGACGAGTCCCGCGCCCTGCGCGTCGCCGCCCGCCACACCGACGAGGTCACCTTCCTCGGCGCCCACATCGTGGCCCCCGAACTGGCCGACGACCCCGCCGCCTACGTCGGCCTCGTCACCGGCGAGATGCTCGACGCCTGCGCCCCGCACGCCCGCTGGATCGACGTCTTCTGCGAGCAGGGCGCCTTCGACGGCGACCAGGCCCGCGCGATCCTCACGGCGGGCAAGGCCAAGGGCCTGCACCCGCGCGTCCACGCCAACCAGCTCTCCTACGGCCCCGGCGTCCAGCTCGCGGTGGAACTCGACGCGGCCAGCGCCGACCACTGCACCCACCTCACCGACGCCGACGTGGACGCCCTCGCCCACAGCCGCACCGTCGCCACCCTGCTCCCCGGCGCCGAGTTCTCCACCCGCGCCCGGTGGCCGGACGCCCGGCGCCTGATCGACGCCGGTGTGACGGTCGCGCTGTCCACCGACTGCAACCCCGGCTCGTCGTTCACGTCCTCCGTGCCCTTCTGCGTCGCGCTCGCCGTACGGGACATGGGCATGACGCCCGACGAGGCGGTCTGGTCGGCCACCGCGGGCGGTGCGGCGGCCCTGCGCCGCGACGACATCGGCCGGCTGACCCCGGGCGCGTACGCCGACCTGACGCTCCTCGACGCCCCCAGCCACGTCCACCTGGCCTACCGGCCCGGAGTACCCCTGGTGAGCGGCGTCTGGCGGCGCGGAGCGCGCGTGGTGTGACGCCCGTCCGCACGGCTCAGGACGCCCCGGCCCGCCACCGCTGGTCCGTCCGCCCCGAGCCCGCCCCGACGAGGACCACCGCGTCACCCCCGCCCGGCGTCACCGCGCGGTCCGGGGCGATCCCGGGGCGGATCACGCCGTGGGCGTCCACCGAGAAGCGGAGGTTCTGGCCGTTGCGCCCGTCGACCGAGTCGCACGCCCAGATGCCGACGCCCCGGTCCACGGAGCCGCGGCTGTCCAGGCAGTAGTCCTCGTCGGCGTACGACTGGACCACCCCGCGCCCCGCGTCGACCCGCCACAGCTGGGTGGGGGACGACGTACAGGGCGCCGTGACGACGTCCGTGCCCTTCTCCAGGCCGCCGTCGATGTCCAGGCACCGGCCCGAGCCCACGTTCACCACCTGGGAGTACGCGGCGCCCGGCGCCCGGTGCGACGGCGTGGTCCGCGTCGGTGACGGCGTCGGCGTCGGCGACGGGTGGACGGTGCGGGTCGGCACGGGACTCGGCGTCGCGGAGGGGGACGCCGACGACGGGGACGGCGAGGGTGTGGGGGAGGCCGGCGTCGCCGGGACGGTCGCGGTCACCGTCACCGGCGGTGGTCCGGCCGGGGGCCGGGAGGACGCGTCGCCCGTCGGCCGGGACGGGGCGTCGTCCGGCGACACCAGCAGGAGGAGCAGCGGGACCAGGGCCACGCCCAGGGCCGCCGAGGCCAGGGCGAAGCGGCGCGACGGCGGCCAGACGCCGGAGATCGCGAGCGGGGCGGCGCCGCCGTCCGGCTCGTCCGCCTGCCGCGCGGCGTACGCGGTGCCCGCCCAGGGCAGCAGCCCCTCGGCCAGCGCGGTGCGCGGGGAGTCCCGCAGGGTGCACAGCTCCTCGTGCGCCGCCGCGCAGTGCGGGCAGTGCGCCATGTGGGCCCGCAGATCGGCGCTGTCCCGGGGGCCGTCGGGCCGTACGGACTCCTCGATGAGGCGCCGGAAGCCAACGCAGCGCGGGTCGTCGGAGGCGGCCAGCCGGGACCGCAGACAGGCCCGCGACAGTGCCTGGAGCGCCGGTGCCGTGCCGTGGGCGACGTCCTGGCGGCCGAGGCCGAGCAGGTCCGCCGTGCGGTCGGCGGACTCGCCGTCCACCACGCCGTACCAGAGCAGCCCCTGGGCGCGGGACGGCAGGGAACGGAAGGCGGCGAGCAGGGGCGGGACCGGGCAGCCGGTGCCCGCCGTGTTGACCACGAGGAGCAGGCCGGCGTCGAGACCGGCGGAGCGTTCGTCGGCCGCCCACCCGGCCGCGATCTCCCCGGTGAGCAGCAGCAGCCGGTGCCGCCACGGGCCGCCGGCGTCGGTGCCGCGCGCCGCCTGGCGGGCCGCCAGCGTGAAGGCCCGGGCGGCCAGCTGCCGCGCCGTGGACTCGCCGGCCGCGCACAGGCGGGCGTAGGCGAGGACCGACGGCTGGTGCCGTGCGCGCAGCTCCTGGAGCGCCGGATAGGCGGTGGGCGTGTCAGCACGCAGCAGCTCGGTCAGCCGCGCGTCGGACGCGCCGGTGTACGCGGCATCCCCGGCCCGGCCGGCGTCCCCGCCGTCCGCCGCCCGGGCGTCCCTGCCGGTGCCCTCGCCCCGAACCATCCGTCCGCCTCCTCGTACCCCGCCGCCCCACGGCTCCGGTGCTGACCTACCGGCCAGTTTGGGGGTGCCATAGTGGTGGAAGGGCGTCCGCGGGGAAAGAGGTGTCCGCGGGTAACAGGCGGCCGTTTCCGGCGCGCGAGGGTTCGGCGCGCGAGGGTCTGGCGCGCGAGGCTTTCGACGCGCGAGGCTTCGGTGCGCACAGCCCGAAGGGGGGCGGCCCGGCGTCGGACCACCCCCCTGGAGGGCAAGCGTCACCCGGTGAGGATCACTCCTCGACCGTGAGCCCCTTGCGCAGTCGTACGAGCGTGCGCGACAGCAGGCGCGAGACGTGCATCTGGGAGATGCCGAGTTCCTCGCCGATCTCCGACTGCGTCATGCCCGCGACGAAGCGGAGCGAGAGGATCTTCCGGTCCCGGGAGGGCAGCTCGGCGATCAGCGGCTTCAGCGACTCGACGTACTCGATGCCCTCGAGTCCGTGGTCCTCGTAACCGATGCGGTCGGCGAGAGCGCCCTCGGCGTCGTCCTCCTCCGGCTGGGCGTCCAGCGAGGAGGCGGTGTAGGCGTTGGACGCCGCCATGCCCTCGACGACCTCGTCCTTGGACAGGCCGAGGTGCTCGGCCAGTTCGCCCACCGTGGGGGCACGGTCGAGGCGCTGGGCCAGCTCGTCACCGGCCTTGGCCAGGTCGAGCCGCAGCTCCTGGAGGCGGCGCGGGACGCGCACGGACCACGAGGTGTCGCGGAAGAAGCGCTTGATCTCGCCGATGATGGTCGGCATCGCGAACGTGGGGAACTCCACACCGCGGGACATCTCGAAGCGGTCGATGGCCTTGATCAGGCCGATGGTGCCGACCTGGACGATGTCCTCCATCGGCTCGCTGCGGGAGCGGAAGCGGGAGGCGGCGAACTTGACCAGGGCGAGGTTGAGCTCGACGAGCGTGTTGCGTACGTACGCGTGCTCGTGGGTGCCTTCCTCGAGCGACTCCAGTCGCACGAAGAGGGTCTTGGACAGGGCCCGGGCGTCCGCCGGAGCGACCTCGTCGTAAGCGGGGATGTCCGGAAGCCCGGCGAGTGCGCCGTCGTGGTCGACGGGCGCGTCGTGCTGCTCGATGGGATCCAGATGTTCCGGAGGGAGTGTCGACGTCGCTTCTTGGGTACGCGATCCGTCGAGCCGGGGTGACATGATGTCCTCCATCGTTCTCGGCATGCGGCTGCCGAAGCCAATTACGTGCACTGTGCGGTGTGCGGCGCCTCCAAAGCCGGCCGTGTCGGTTTACGTGTCCTACTAGCCCTACCGGGTTTACCGAGGCAACCGCAAGTGTGTTCTGTGCGGGTATGTCCGTTTGTGTGTGGTTGCTCGGGTGTCGGAGTGCTGCGGGAAGGCGTAGTGTTCGAGGGCGTCAGCAAGCAGTCACGACCTCGGGAGAGAGAAACGGCATGGACCGCGGGACGGTCGGCAGTGCCCAGTCGGGCCGGCTTCTGGTGGAAGTGCGGGAAGAGGGCCCCAGTGCCGTCGTGACTCCGGCGGGTGAGTTGGATCACCACACCGCCGATCTGTTGCGCGAGCCGCTGGAGGACTGTCTCGCCAAGGGATTCCACCGGCTGGTCGTCGATTGCTCACGTCTGGAGTTCTGCGACTCCACGGGGCTCAACGTTCTGCTCGGTGCCCGGCTGAAGGCGGAGGCGGCGGGGGGCGGAGTGCACCTGGTGGCCATGCAGCCTGTGGTGGCCCGGGTGTTCGAGATCACGGGGGCCGAAGCGGTCTTCACCCTCCACGACACGCTCGAGGCCGCCCTGGCCGACGCGTCCGACTGAGCCGCTCCTTGTCCGGCCGCCGACGGGTCCCGTGCGCTTGCCGGGGCGGGCGTTTCGGCCCCGCCCCGTGTTTCGTGCCGAATACATGGGTGTTCGGACGGTCCCGTCGGGCAGGAGACACCCTGAACCGACTGTGTACGACTTTGAAACGTGAACTGGTGAATCGGTGAGGTGAAGCGCTGATGAGCACCACCCGGCCCTACTCGCCGGGCGACCGCGGTCCGGAGCCCAGCGGCGCTTCCGGGGCGTCCGAGGGGAGCGCGCCCGGGACCGGAGAGTCCGAGGGAGGCGTGCCCGGGGGGCAGGCCGCCGTGATCGGGGGGTCCATGTCGTCGTCTCCTTCTGCGTCCGCGTCCTCCGGGCCGCCCGCGCCCGTGTCCTCGGCCGAGGGCGGCGGAGGGCGGCAGGTCCGCAGGCTGAGTTTCGACGACCAGAGCGGCGTGGTGCCGCTCGCCCGCGACTTCACCCGCCAGGCGCTGTACGCCTGGGGCTGGCTGCCGTCCGCCACCGCGGACCAGCGGGCCGCCGCCGAGGACGTCCTGCTCGTGGTGTCCGAGCTGGTCACCAACGCGTGCCTGCACGCCGAGGGGCCCGAGGAGCTGTGGATCACCTGCGAGAAGAAGGTGATCCGGCTGGAGGTCTCCGACCGGGGTACGGGCCAGCCGGCACCGCGCACCCCGCACCGCGCGGGACGGCCCGGCGGGCACGGCATGTTCATCGTGCAGCGCCTGTGCCTGGACTGGGGCGTGGTGCGCACGCCGGGGGTCGCCGGCAAGCGCGTGTGGGCGGAGCTGGGCGCGCCCGCCTAGGGCCTGTCTGACAATTCCCGCCTGCCTCGCGACGCCATGCACGCTCCCCC